>DATGSD010000089.1:0-2853 GCA_035302965.1 Burkholderiaceae bacterium
CGACTACATCTCGGCGGCGGTTGCTGCACAAGTAGGTGGTATTGCAATCGCCCCGGGTGCCAATAGTTTTAGGTGTTTGCGGTTGTTTTTAGCAAGGGCCCGGGCCTTGCATTGGGCTTTTGCGTGGCGCTATGGTTTTGCCATTGTTTTCGGCATAAAAACGCTCGATTTCTGTAACAACCTCGTCGGCCCTTTCGACATAAGTAAACAGCTCGGCATCTTCTGCGTCGATATAGCCTTCTTCCACTAAAAAATCAAAATCGATAAGGCGTCGCCAAAAGCTTTTACCCAGTAGCACAATCGGAATGGGTGCCATTTTTTCTGTTTGAATCAGTGTTAGTACTTCGAACAGCTCATCAAGCGTGCCATAGCCTCCCGGAAACACCACCAGGGCGTGTGCATGCAACAAAAAATGCATTTTACGAGTGGCGAAGTAGTGAAACTGGAAGGCCAGTTCGGGGCTGATATAAGAATTTGGCATTTGTTCGTTAGGAAGCGTGATGTTTAAGCCTATCGAACGTGCTCCGGCTTCGAACGCCCCACGGTTGGCGGCTTCCATAATGCCCGGGCCACCCCCAGTAATAACCACAAAATCGCAGCGGTTAGCCTGCTGAAAGCGCGATGATATTTCGTAGGCAAACCGTCGGGCTTCTTCATAGTAGCGCGATTGCTCAACCCGACGCTTAGCCTTTTTGATTTTTCTCTGGAGTGCTGGGCTGTCGTGGCTTGCACGCATTTTTTCTAAAACATTTAATTGTGCCTCGGCAGTTTCTTTATCGTCGACACGGGCACTTCCGAACACAACCACCGTTGATTGTATGCCTTGCTCGCGCAAGGTTAACTCGGGTTTCATAAGCTCGAGTTGAACCCGAGTTGGCCGTAGTTCGGGGTCGCTTAATAGCTCGGTGTCTTTGTAAGCGAGTTGGTAGGCGGATGATCGTAAAATCGCTTGTAATCGTTCGTAGCGTTCTTGTAACGAGCTCATGTTTGTTAATAAGTTGATAGTGGAAGAAACAGATAGTGTACAGAATACCAAGTAGCTCGCCACGCACCCAGATATGATAAATGGCTGGCTTTACGCTTAATGAAATAGTCAGGCTTTTTTGTGCAATGCATTCAAGATGTTTTTGCTTTTCTGAATAGGTGCATTCCCTAGGTGTAAAGCCAGGACAAATAAGGCACAATGCTAGACATGTTGGTGAGGAGACAAATACCCACAAAGGGTATGCTGCAAATGCAGCAATTTATAAAGCAAGGCAGTAGCCAAAAATAATAATAAAAGCATAAAGGCCGGTACACATGTACCGGCCTTTATGCTTTCTACTTTACATTTTTTAACCCAAACCGAGCTCGCAGCTAAGTGTTTTTAACAAGACTACGTTTTATAGTAGGTGTTTGTTAACGGGTGTCGTGTTTTATATTGGGTGCTTCTTAATAAAAAATGGCTTTTTATACCATTAACCAACTTAGCTGACGTTGTTGCTCGCGCTTTATCGTGCTTGGTCAAGCCGACACCTAAAACACGATATCGCCGTTAAAACCGCTAGTGCTTAAGCAACCAGGCTCAAGCTGCCGAGGGTTTGCTTAGTAGGCGCCGCCATAGTATTTATCTATAGACGTGTTTAATATTATTTGCTTTCTTTAAGTGTCGCGGTCTTATAGCATAGAGTTACAAACTCTTAATTATCAGGGGTTCTGTCAAGCGTAAAATTTTCGCTTGCGCCCAAGAGGCTGTTTTCTAGGAGATCATAATGTCTGATGCACCCAAAAAGTGCCCGGTTACACATTTAACCACCGATTTTGGCGTTCCTGTTGTTAATAATCGTGATAGCCTCACGGTTGGGCCGCGTGGGCCTTTGCTTGCACAAGATAACTGGCTCAACGAAAAACTGGCTAATTTTGTACGCGAAACCATCCCCGAGCGACGCATGCATGCCAAGGGTTCTGGTGCGTTTGGTACGTTTACGGTTACCAACGACATTACTAAATACACCCGCGCAGCCATTTTTAGCGAGGTTGGTAAGCAAACGCCTTTGTTGGCGCGCTTTAGTACTGTCGCTGGCGAGGCTGGTGCGGCCGATGCCGAGCGCGATATTCGTGGTTTTGCTCTAAAGTTTTATACCGAAGAGGGCAATTGGGACATGGTCGGCAATAACACGCCTGTGTTCTTTATTCGCGATGCACGTCAGTTTCCCGACCTTAACAAGGCGGTTAAACGCGACCCTCGTACCAATATGCGCAGCGCCGCCCATAATTGGGATTTCTGGACACTGCTACCCGAGTCGCTGCATCAGGTAACGATCACCATGAGTGATCGCGGTATACCGGCAAGTTATCGCCACATGCATGGCTTTGGTTCTCATACTTATAGTTTCTGGAATGCGGATGGCGAACGTTTTTGGGTGAAGTTTCATTTCATCACGCAACAGGGTATTAAAAACCTTAGCGACGAAGAAGCGGCCAAAATTATTGGTTCCGATCGCGAAAGCCACCAACGCGATTTATACGAAGCTATCGAGAGAGGCGACTTTCCGAAGTGGAAGTTCTATATTCAGGTAATGCCCGAGAGCGAAGCCGAAAACATGCCATTTAACCCCTTCGATTTAACCAAGGTTTGGTATTTAGCCGATTACCCCTTAATCGAAGTTGGCGAGTTCGAGCTTAATCGCAACCCCGATAATTACTTCCAAGATATTGAGCAAGCGGCGTTTTCGCCGGCTAACTTAGTACCTGGTATCGGTGCCAGCCCCGATCGCATGTTGCAAGCCCGTTTGTTTAACTATGCCGATGCGCAGCGTTATCGTCTCGGAACCAACCATCACCAAATTCCGGCTAATCGGGCGCAGTGCCCAG
>DATGSD010000090.1:0-5262 GCA_035302965.1 Burkholderiaceae bacterium
AGCGTTACCGGTATTATTGTTCTGGCTTAGTCTTTCCGCACCCCAAGACGCCGAAAAATTGCTGTGTGTTGGGGGTGTTTTTGTGCCAGAGCTTCGGTGTCGGCTAATTCGAATTCGCTAAATTCGAAGCCCGGGGCAACGGTGCAGGCTACTAAGCTAAACGTGTTTGCTTGAGCTTGTGTGTGGTTTGCTGCTGTGGGTTCGGCCGCAAACCACAGGCCAGCGGGTACAACTAGCTGAAAAACGGCATTGTGGTTTGAGTGTTCAAGCGGGTTGCCTAGGCAGTGGGTTTTTAATTGGCCGCTGTTTTCGTCAAATATATGGATATTAAGCGCTTGGCCGCTGTAAAAGTGCCAGAGTTCGTCAGAGGCAATTCGGTGCCAGGCCGAGTAATCGTTTGCTGTTAGCAAATAATAAATGGCGGTTGAGGCCGCACGCTTGCCGGCCGCGGTTTGTACAAGGGCTGTACTACGATAGGTTTCGCGGTAGTAGCCCCCTTCGGGGTGGGGGCTAAGCTTAAGTTGCTGAATAAGTTGTTCGATGTCGGTTGCAGTCATGCCGTTACGCGTAATGGCCGTTATTTTTGCTAAAAGAACGTTAAGACGGCTTCCAGGCTTTTAAAAATGCCAGCAAAACTCGGGCTGAATTTTCGGCTGCCAAACCCATAAATGTCTTGATTTCGTTTTCAGCCTCTGAGCCGCCAGCTAGGTCGCTAAGCGAACGGAAGGCAATAAACGGTATGCCGTTGCTATACGCTACGGCCGCACAGGCCGCGCTTTCCATATCGACCACTTTGGCCATAAAGGTTTGATCAAGGTGTTGCCTAAGTTGTGCATTATCAACAAAAATAGACGCCGACACACCATTGCCACCCACGCTAATAACGGGTTTGTGGCTTAAGCAGTTGTTATCGCTGCTGCAAGTGCTAAGGGCAACGTCTTGGATTTGCTCGGCTACGGCCAACATTTCGGGGTCGACCTCAAACCAAAATTTTTCGTGTAATTGCGGCTGTGTTGGGCTGCGCACTTCTACGGGTCGTGTAAAAAACATGCCGAAGTTGTTGTACGGCAGCTGTTCTTGTTGATAATGCGTGTATTCGTATTGGTCCGGGCCGGTTTGCCGGCCGGCAATGGTGTCAAAATATTGACCCCAACGCTTGGGAATGGTGACATCGCCAATATTTAGCTCGGGCGTAACGCCACCGGCTATGCCGCTAAAAATAATATGGCTGATAGTAAAATGGTTAATAACAAGCTGTGTGGTCATGGCCGCATTAACCATGCTAATGCCACTTAAAAACAAAACAACGGGCTTACCCATTAATGTGCCGCTGGTAAATTCAACCCCGTTAATTTGGGTGGTTTCTGGGTTTTCTACGTGTTTAAGTAATACCGTCAGCTCGGGCTCGAACGCCGAAATAATAGCAAGTCGGGCTGTTTGCTTATTTGGGGTGTTTGCGTTTAGTAAAGCCTTATCGTTTTGCCCGCTGTGGCTTGGGCTGGCCGTAACGGCCGCTTGGCTATGTTTTGGGTAGGCGGTAAATGTTAATACTAAAAGCGCTAAAGCTACCCCATGCCATAATTGAGAAAACCGTGTTTTTTTATTCATGCGATTTAAGCACAGGCCATTCACATAGCGTCGTTATTAATACTTGCTGATTGTAAGCAGGTTTTTTGAATTCTGATACCCACGGCAATTTTTAAATGGGCTGCAACAACATTAGGGTTTAATTTTTTTAAGTTGCTTTGCTTGTCAAAAGCCCAACGGCTTAGCGCCAGCAAAATAATAACCATTTACGCACCGTTGGCTCAATTCTTTAAAAGGTAAACAAAATGCTGCGTTTATTTCATTCTTTAGCCCCCTGTTTAGCCTTGTTGTTAATGGGCTTGGCCCACTCGGTGGCGTATGCGCTGCAGCCGGGCGATATGGCACCCGACTTTCGTTTGCCAGGGTCAGACGGCAAAACCTACCAATTATCTGATTACCGCGGCAAACAAGCGGTTGTGTTGGCGTGGTTTCCGAAGGCCTACACCTATGGTTGCACAATCGAATGCAAATCATTAGCCGAAAACGGCGATAAAATCCGTGCCTTCGACGTTACCTACTTTATGGCTAGCGTCGACCCGCTTATCGATAACAAAGGCTTTGCCCAAGAAACTGGTGCCGACTTCCCCTTACTTAGCGACGAAAGCAAAACCGTTGCTAAAGCGTACCAAGTCTTGCACGATAAAGGCTATGCCATGCGCCACACGTATTACATTGGCATCGACGGCACCGTCTTGGCCATCGATAAAAACGTCCGACCCGAAACCTCGGCCGAAGACATGATAGAAAACCTACAGCGCTTAAATATTAAAAGGCGGGTGAATTAGAGCTTGGAAAACTATGCCTACGTCAGTGGTTATAGATTGTTGGAGTCACGGTACAAAGCATCGCGCTCCTCGATAGAGAAGGTATAGGTTTTTTTACTTCTACTAATCGATAATATTAGCCAGCACGCTAGCTAGAGTACGCTTTTAGGTTTAGCAGGAAAAACAAAAGTGTTCGCGCAAGATAGGCGTTTTTTTTGGTTTTTGGCAAAAAGCTTGCGTCTATGAGAACAAAAAGCCACCAAAAAGGTGGCCTCGTATGCTGGTAGCTCAATTAATTGGCGGACAGGGTGAGATTCGAACTCACGATACGCTTGCACGTATACCGGATTTCGAGTCCGGCGCATTCGACCACTCTGCCACCTGTCCGCTTTTTTGCTACGTATTTAACGGCAAGTTGGCTATTTTAACAAGGAATTATAATTTCTGCTTAAGGGGCGGCATTGTTGGCTTTGTGTGGGCTAAGCAGCCAAAGCTTGCGCGTGGTGTTTTACACTACGGCATTGTTAGCGGCAAAGGCCGCAGTTAAAAGGATGCTTATGCTTACAGGAAAACGCGCAGTTATTACGGGTTCTACTAGCGGTATTGGGCTAGGAATTGCCCGCGAGTTGGCTTCAAACGGGGTCGATGTGGTGTTAAATGGTTTTGGCGACCCAACTGCCATCGAGAAAGAACGCATTAATATAGAGCTCGAGTACCCAGTTCGGGTGTTTTATCTTGAAGCCGATTTGTCGTGTGCTCAAGCGGCTCGCGGTTTTATAGAAGAGGCTGCCGAAGCGTTAGGTGGCATCGATATTTTGGTGAATAACGCCGGTATTCAGCACACCGACCGCGTTGAAGATTTTCCTATCGAGCGTTGGAATGCCGTTATTGCTTTAAATTTATCAGCGGTGTTTCATACCTCGGCTGCTGCTTTGCCTTATATGAAGCAGCAGGGCTGGGGGCGTATTATTAATATCGCCTCAGCCCATGGTTTGGTAGCTTCGGCCAATAAATCGGCTTATGTGGCCGCTAAGCACGGGGTAATTGGTTTAACCAAGGTTACTGCCCTCGAAAACGCGGGCCAGGGTATTACCGCTAATGCTATTTGCCCAGGCTGGGTTCGTACCGAATTAGTTGAAAAACAAATTGAAGCTTTGGCAGCCAGTACCGGCACTAGTGTCGACGAGGCAGCTAGCGTGCTTTTAGCTGAAAAACAGCCCTCGGGGCAGTTTGTAACGCCGCAGCAAGTGGGTGCCATGGCCGCGTTTTTGGCGTCGGAAGCGGCCGATCAAATCAACGGGGCGAGCTTATCGGTTGACGGTGGCTGGACGGCGCAGTAAACCGCTGTTGGCTAATTTATACCTATGTATAAAACCTTATTTGCCGCTTGTTTTAATTGTTTAACAAAGGGTTGATTATGTTGCTTTTATTATCGCCAGCAAAAAAGCTGGATTACGATTCTCCGCTTGGTACGGCTTTGCATACACAGCCTTTATTTGTCGAGCAAGCGGCTCAGCTTATAGACCTTTTAAAGCAAAAACCCGACGAGGAAATTGCCCGTTTAATGAAATTAAGCGAGGCCTTAACCGAGCTAAACGTACAACGCTATGCCCAGTGGGAAACCACGTTCACCCCCGAGAATTCGCGCCCTTGCTTGTTGGCATTTGACGGTGATGTGTACGAGGGTTTGGCGGCTAGCAGCTTATCAGACGAGCAGTTGCAATGGGCGCAAGAACATTTAGCCATTTTAAGCGGCCTTTATGGGGTGTTGCGTCCGCTCGATTTAATGCAGCCTTATCGTTTAGAGATGGGTACGCGTTTAGAAAACCCCGCGGGCAGTAACCTTTATGCGTTTTGGGGCGATCAGTTAGCCCGTTATATCGATCAGCGTTTGCAGGGTCGCGTCCACCCAGTGGTTATTAATTTGGCCTCGCAAGAGTACTTTAAAGCGGTCGATCAAAAGGCCTTAAAAGCGCCGGTTATCGAATGTGTTTTTCAAGACTACAGCCGGGGCGAATATAAAGTGATTGGTTTTTATGCCAAAAAAGCCCGTGGTTTAATGGCTCGCTTTGTAATCGACAACAAAATTGAGTCGCCCGATGGCTTGCAAGAGTTTGATTCTGAGGGTTACTCTTACGCGCCAGAAGAGTCTGACGATGCGCGCCTGGTTTTTAGACGTCGCCAAGCTGATAAATAACCAACCTTTCCTTACCTGACGGGCAGGCTAGTTAGCCTGCCTAGTTTTTTGGATGATGTGTATGCATGCCACAGCCCGTGTGTTTTTGTTTTTTTCGCTTGGCTATTTTGTTTCGTTTGTTTTTCGTGGCTTAAACATTGGGTTTGCGGTTCATTTAACCAATGAGCTGGGCTTAGATGCTAGCGATTTGGGCATGCTAACCAGTTTGTATTTTTTGGGCTTTGCATTAACACAAATTCCGGCCGGAGCAGCTCTCGATACCTGGGGACCGCGCCGCGTTAACGCCTCGTTAATGTTGATTGCCGCGGTAGGGTCGTTGTTGTTTGGACTTAGTTATAGCTTAGGCGGCCTAATGGTGGGGCGCTTTTTTGTTGGCGTTGGGGTGGCCGTGTGTTTGGGCGCGTCGTTGCAGGCGTTGGCGCAAGTTAGCTCGCCCCGGCATTTACCGTTTTTATATGGTGCCATGGTGGCGGTGGGTGGCCTTGGCGGCGTTGTCGTGGGTACGCCGCTTACGGCCTTGCTAAAGTGGCTGCCGTGGCGCGAAGTTAGTTTTGCCATGGCGGCTTTAACGGCCACGGCGGCCTTGGCGATTTGGTTTGGCGCAGTCGACGCCCCTATGCACGATAAACGGGGGCGGCCGGCGGTTTTAGCGCAGTTTCGTGGCACGCTAGAAATTTTTTCTAGCTATCGGTTTTGGAAGTTGGGCTTGTTTCC
>DATGSD010000091.1:0-3939 GCA_035302965.1 Burkholderiaceae bacterium
GCATGTCGACCAAATTTACATTAGTGCCAACAATAATCTTGCCGCCTATAGTATTTATGCACCGGTAATTACCGACGTTGCGGCTTATGCGCAGCGAGGGCCGCTGGCTGGGATCGTTAGCTTATTGCAAAATGTGCAACAAGTGTCTAGTCTAGCCGTACTACCTGTCGACCTGCCTTTTTTGCCCCTAAATTTAATACCTAGTTTGGCAGTGGCCGCTTCTGAAAGCCCCTCGTTGCCAAGGGCAGCATTTGCGGCAAGCGTTCAGCGCGATCACCCTTTGTGTTTGTTTCTTGCCGATAATGTATTGGCCAATTTAGAAGGGTATTTGGCAAGCAATGGGCGCCGAGTTCAGGCTTGGTTAAAAACCGTAAATGCTAGGCGGGTTGTTTTTGATGAAAACCCAAACGACTTTTTTAATATTAATACCGCCGACGACTTTTTGGTGGCACAGGCGCGGTGCCACCAAGTAGGCTAAGTAAATTTAATAAAGCCAGTCGGCCCAACTGTAATAGGGCACGATAGTATTTTCGACAATACGTGTGTTAGCCGGTATACGCGCCAAACCATCAGACCACGGTAAAGAACTAATAATGCCCGAGGCCTGTAATGGGTGCGGTTCTAAAACGGTTTGCCCGGTTGTGTTTTCGTGGGCTTTTACCCGAATAAACTCGTCGCGCGTCTTATTAAAGCCATCGAAATGATCAAGCTGTGCGTAACGTATGGCAGGAAACACGTTTTGCCGGCCTTGTAAGTAACGAACAAGTGGCGAAACCAGTAAAACAAAAACCGCAAACGCTGAAACTGGGTTGCCAGGTAAACAAACCACGGGTTTATTTTGTACATGGGCCAACGCGACCGGTTTGCCGGGTTTCATGCTGACTTTCCATAAGTCGAGTGTGCCACCACGGCTTTCAAGGGTGGGTTTAACCAAATCTTTTTCGCCAACTGAAACGCCACCAACCGTTAGGACTAGGTCGCAGTTGGCAAATAACTGGTCAAACGCTTGGTTAAGCGACTCGCTTGTATCGCGGGCATGAAGCGTGTGCGTAACGTTGGCCCCTAATTGCTTGAGTAGCGCCGTTAGCATGGGCGCATTCGAGTTATATACTTGCGCCTCGCTTAAGTTTTGGCCGGGTGGAACAAGCTCGTCGCCAGTGGTTAATACACCCACACGCAAACGAGCCAATACGGGTATTTCGGCAACCCCTTGAGAGGCTAGAATACCAATGTCGGCGGCGGTTAATAGGCGGCCAGCGGCAACGACGGTGCTACCTTTGCTGATGTCTTCGCCAAGCTTACGCACATGGCTGTGTTGCCGAGGCGCTTCTGTAATGATTAGCTGCCCGTCGGTTTCGGTTGCGTGCTCTTGCATCACCACAGTGTCGGCGCCTTCGGGCATTAGGCTGCCAGTAAACAGCCGAATAGCTTTACCGGGCTCGAGCGTGGCGGCATCTTCGCCGGCAAAATGGCGCTGTTGCACGGGCAAGGCTTTGTTGGGCCCGTAGTCGGCAAACCGAATAGCATAGCCATCCATGGCACTGTTATCGGCCTGTGGCAAATTTATGGTTGCCTTGATGTCTTGGGCAAGTACTCGGCCAAGCGCGTCTGCTAGGCTGCACGTGTCGGTTGCCGTTAGCGGTGTACCGGCTTGCGACAAACGTTTTTGGGCTTCATCAAAATCGAGCATCATAGAATTTACTAAGCAATATTAATGAGAGAAAAAGCTAGCAAAATTGCAGGGCTGGTGTTGGCTATTTAATTGTTCTTTTACGATTTTTTCCCAGGCGAGTTGGCATGCGCCGGGTGAGCCAGGTAAACAAAGCACCACGGTGTTGTTTGCTAAGCCACCGAAGGCATCAGATTGCAAGCTTGAGCTACCAATATCTTGATAAGACAGTTGTCGAAATAATTCGCCAAAGCCCTTAAATTGGCTGTCTAATAAAGGGCTAATGGCTTTATGCGTGGTTTTGTTTGGCGCAATGCCCGTACCACCATTAGTAATAATAAGTTGTATGCCGTTATTGGCGATCCACTGACTAATAATCGCTCGTAAACGATAGATATTGCCATCGTTACTGTCGCGCGCAACAATTCGGTGGCCTTGCTCTTTTAAACGCGCCACCAGGTAATCGCCGGTTTCGTCGTTATCACGGCGCTTTTCTGAGATGGTAAGAATGGCACTATTAAACGAGTAAAAATCGGTACGAGAACGACTTGGGCTCATTACAGTTTCCGAGTAATAAACAGGTAAAGATAGGCACGCATAATTAGGGTGATTGTTAGAACTAGTTAGCTTCCCAGTTAGCGGTTTTATCGACATCCGATTGGCGCTGTTCTACCCAAAATTGCTGGCCGTCTTTTAAGGTTTCGCGCTTCCAGAAAGGAGCACGAGTTTTTAAGGCATCGATGATGTATTCGCAGGCTCGGAATGCTTCGGTGCGGTGTCGGCTGGTTACGCCAACAAAAACAATTTGGTCGGTGTAGGCGAGCTCGCCATAACGATGAACAACTAAATAATCGGCCACGTCCCAGCGTTTGGTGGCTGTTTGGCAAATAGCTAAAATTTCGCTTTCGCACATGCCTGGGTAGTGTTCTAAAAACAAGCTTTTTGTGGCTGAGTTTTCGTCGTAGTCGCGCACATAGCCCAAAAAAGTAACCATGGCGCCGGCTTGACCCTTGGTGCGTTCGCGTAATTGTTGGCTAAGCTGGCAAGCATCGAAATTATCGGCTTGAACAATAACCATCTTAACCTCCGGTAACGGGTTCGAATACAGCAACCTCGTCGCCAGGCCGGATTAGGCTGTCGACGGGGGCGTGTTGTTGATTGATGGCAATTTTTAAGCGATTGACTGGCGCCAATTGGGGGTATCGGTTCTCGAGTTGGGCCAGCCATTGTTTTGCTTGAATAGGCGCTTTTAGTGGCCAGCGCTCTTCGCGCTTTTGCGTGTGTTCGGCAACTTGCGCAAAATACAAAACGTTAATTTCGTTGCCAGTGGCCACTTTTACCTCCGGATTTTTGCAGAAGTTGAACGTCGGAAATTACAATGCCTTTGTCGGCCGCTTTACACATGTCGTAAATGGTAAGCGCGGCAACGCTGCAAGCTGTCATGGCTTCCATCTCGACCCCGGTTGTGTAGTTGCTACGGCACGTAGCCTCGATGGTAATGCTATGTTGTGTGTCGTTGGGGTAGAAATCGATGCCCACAAAACTAAGCGGCAAACTATGGCATAGCGGAATTAATTCGGCACAACGCTTAGCTGCTTGGATGCCCGCAATTCGTGAAGTATTAAAAACTTCGCCCTTGCTATTGGCATTAGCATTAAGTAGCTGATAGGCTTTTGGGTTTAGGCGAACTTGCGCTTGGGCGGTTGCGCTACGCTGCGTGGTTTCTTTGTTGGCAACATCAACCATTTTAACCTGGCCAGTTTCGTCAAGATGGCTAAGGCCTAATGGGTTTTCGATAGGCTTATTCATGGTTTGAAAGCTTGGTGTAAAAGCTAATTAAGACTTGGCCGAATGGGTCAGCATGGCAGATAAAGCTGAGTGCGGCTGGGTGTAAGCGGCTATTTGCCTACTTTCTTTATACTATACGCTAATTCTTCTTTCGCTCGGCGCGATTTCGGCTTCTCTTGCTGCGCCATTACCTTGCTGTTTATATGATCCAAGCTGTTGCGTCTTTTTTCTCTCTGTACGCCGCAACTATTATTATGTTGCTTGGCACAGGGCTATTTAATACCTACCTAAGTTTGCGCTTAAGTGCCGAATCGGTGTCCGAAGTCTGGATTGGTGCCTTAATTGCCGTTTATTACTTGGGTCTGGTATTTGGTGCGCGTTTTGCCCACCGCTTAATTTCGCATGTTGGCCATATCCGCGCGTACGCAACGTCGGCGGCAATCGTAACGGCTACCGTACTGGCCCAGGCCCTTAACGATAAT
>DATGSD010000092.1:0-2487 GCA_035302965.1 Burkholderiaceae bacterium
TCGGCCGATAGTTTGATAAATACGTTATATAAGCCAAACATAACAGCAGCTAAGGCAAGCAAAACAATTGGCATAAAGTCTCACAAAAACAGATTAGTTGGGGTGTTAGTACACTAAATTAACTAAGTTAGTTTAGCCGAACGATCTTTATATATCCGACGACTCGATTGTTTACTCAACATGGCTAAAATAATGTAGCCGCCTCTAATTAATAAGGTTTTATATGTGCACATCGTTGTTGTACCTAGATGCTAAAAACCGCGCTTATGTCGGGCGTACACTCGAGCTTAGTCTCGAGTTGCCCTATTTACTTGCGCGTTTTCCTAAAAACACATCGTTAAATTCGACGGTAGAAGGCTACCCGCCAGTTAGTTGGGAAACAAAATACGCCATGTTGGCGGTAACCATGCCCTCAAGTGCGCCCATGTCCGGCGAAATGCCTGGTGCTCAGCAATTAAAAGTAATCGAAGGACTGAACGAGGCCGGCCTCAGTTTTAGTGTTCAATCGTATTCGCAAGCGGGCGGGCCACAACCCGAGTTAAGTCAACAAAAAGCGGCGCTTTCCGCGATGGATTTAGGCAGTTATTTGCTGGGTCAATATGCGACAGTCGCCGAAGTTAAAGAGGCCTTAAGTAATTTGCAAATTGTGGTCGAGCGGGTGCCCATTTTAGGGGGCTTACCTATGCCTTTTCATTACGCAGTGCACGATGCGAGTGGCGCAAGTTTAGTTATTGAATTTCATCGGGGCGAGCGCAGCGTGTACGATAATCCTGTTGGGGTAATGACGAATGCCCCACAGTTTTCGTGGCATCTTACCAACCTTAATAATTACACCTATCTATCGAATGTCGATCGTTCGCGGGCACGTTTTTTAAATTTTGATGCAGTCCAACCGGGTGCAGGTATTTCGAAAGCAGGTTTGCCGCCTTCCGATAGTTCTGTCGATCGTTTCATCCGAGCTGTTTACTATGCACAGTTTGCTGAAAAGCAAACCGATGCCGATAAGGCGGTCCAAATGGTGGCGCATATCATGAATAATTTTGATCGGCCGCGCGGCATTGCCATCGATCCGCCACAAGAAGGTAGCGAACATTTACACGTTCAAGGCCTGGCAATGGATAGCATTCCAACCGAATTTACTAGTTGGACATCTATTACCGACATCGATAGACGTCGATTTTATCTGCGCGATAGTCGAGGCATGAATTATGTTTGTCTTGATTTGTCCGAGTTATCGGCAGCTAGCCAATTTGCTGTTGTACCCATGAACCAGCTATCTGCGCCCGTTACCGATGTTAGCAAGCAGTTGGCTTAATTAGCTTTTAGTAAGGCCACTATCACGGCATTTATAGCAAAAGGGCTTGTTAAACATTTAACAAGCCCTTTTGCTTTTGTGGCATACAAATACTGTTGCGCTTATTGGCAGCTAGCTAGCCAGCTTGGTGTTTTTATACCTAAGACGAGCTGTGCCGCACGCTCTTTAGGTTTGCCTTAGCCAAGTTTTTGCTTGAGTAGATCAGCAACCTGCTTTGGGTTTGCTTTCCCTTTAGCGGCTTTCATCACTTGGCCCACTAAAGAATTAAACGCGCGATCGCGGCCGGCGCGATATTGCTCAACAATTTTTGGGTTGTTAGCAAGCGCTTCGTCGACTAAAGCTTCGATGGCACCGCTGTCGGTAATTTGTTTCAAGCCTCGTTTTTCGATGATGGCGTCGGGGTTGGCGTTTTCTTCGCCCTCCCACATGGCTTCGAAAACCTCGCGGGCAATTTTATTTGAGATCGTGCCATCGATAATGCGATTAATAAGGGCGGCTAATTGCTCGGGTTTAACGGGGCTTTCGGTAATGGCCAACTCGTTACGGTTTAAGGCCGCCAGAAGTTCGCTAAGAATCCAGTTAGCAGCAAGCTTGGCTTGATCGGCGGGCAAGTGTTTAGCCGTATTTTCGAAAAATTCTGCATAGCGACGGTCGCTGGTTAATTGCGTGGCATCGTATGGGGTTAACTCGAGCTCAGAAACAAAGCGCTCGCGCATTTGTGCGGGTAACTCGGGCAAGCGACTTTTGATGTCGGCAATCCAGTCTTCGCTGACCGTTAGCACGGGAATGTCGGGGTCGCTGAAGTACCGGTAATCGTCGGCATCTTCTTTGGTACGCATGCTGCGTGTTTCGTCGCGATCGGCGTCGTAAAGACGGGTTTCTTGCAAAACAGTGCCACCATCTTCAATTAATTCGATTTGGCGCCGAGCCTCGTACAAAATTGCGCGCTCTAAAAACCGAAACGAATTTAAGTTTTTAATTTCGCATCGGGTACCTAACGTTGTTTGGCCAACAGGGCGCACTGACACGTTGGCATCGCAACGAAACGACCCTTCTTGCATATTGCCATCGCAAATGCCCAGCCAGACGACAAGAGCATGCAAGGCACGAGCGTAAGCGGCAGCTTCGGCAGCTGAACGAATATCGGGTTCGGTGACAATTTCGAGTAAAGG
>DATGSD010000093.1:0-6547 GCA_035302965.1 Burkholderiaceae bacterium
TAATGGCGACAACGACGACAACACCGGCGCAAACGGCTTTATGGCTTGCGGTAAGCGCCAGCAAAGTGTGTCGGAACGCACTGATATCGTGGGAAGAGGCTGATGTTGTTTGTTGTGTTGTCATGCCGACCGTCGCTATTTTTAATGTTTCATAAAGCAGTAACTATGGCTTGAAAGTATGCCATTTAATGGCTTGTGTTGAAACTACCTGGCGATTTTGTTCGGACAAACGCAAGCCTTGTTTGTATTTGTTTGAATAAAGCGGTTTAAGGGGATTTAATCCAGATAGCAGTAAGGTTTTTTTTGGCATAAAAAACGTTGCTTTTTTAAAAGCCATGGATGATAATGATTCTTATGTACATTTGTATTTGTAATGCCATCACCGACAGCCAGGTAAAGCAGGCGGTAGCCGATGGCGCGCACACAATGCCTGCCCTTCAAGAAAAGCTTGGGGTTGCAACTAACTGTGGGCGTTGCCACGATACAGCGGCCGAATACTTGCCGGGTGGCCGTTATGCCAGCACGCAAACCAGTGTTAGCGTTGGTCAGCCTGTCGAAAATGCTGCCAACGATGCCTGTGTTGCCGTCGATGGCTTTACCGCAATTGTCGTAAGACGCGCTTAAATTGCTGTTTGTCTCATGTTTTAAGCCAACACACTAGTGTAGGTTGGCTTAGGTATGGCTGTCCGATTGTTCGCCGATTATTTGTGGTTATGGGTGCCAAGGTAATAGCTTAATGCTAGGCTTTTTAGCTGCCCTGTTGTACCTTTCTGTTTAGGGGCAACCGCCACGTGTTATCGCTTTACCGGAGAACAGCCATGAAAGGTGATCCTAAAGTCATCCAGCATCTTAATAATCAACTTAAAAACGAATTAACGGCAATTAACCAGTATTTCTTGCATGCCCGTATGCTAGAACACTGGGGGTTTAACAAGCTCGCTAAACACGAATACGACGAATCTATCGGCGAGATGAAGCACGCCGATATGCTAATCCAGCGTATTTTTATGCTCGATGGTCTGCCCAATTTACAAGACCTGCATAAGCTACTTATTGGCGAAAATGTACCCGAAATTCTTTCTTGCGATTTGCAACTCGAATCGTCAGCATTAACTACAATTAAAGATGGTATCGAGTACTGTGAATCGGTACGCGATTATGTCTCGCGCGATATTCTCGAGTCGATTCTCGATGACAGCGAAGAGCACATCGATTGGCTAGAAACTCAAATCGAGTTAGTCGATAAGCTTGGCGTGCATAATTATTTGCAGTCGCAGGTGGGCGACAACTAAAAACTTAACGCTCGGGGCATTCTTGAATTTGCCCCCACGCGTTATTAGGCGTGCAGTACCGATTGCGCGCCGTCCAGGCACAACTTGGCCGGTCAAAAAAGCTTTCGGCTTCGCACGCTTTTAGCGCTTGTTGTAATTCGGCTTGCCAGTTACCCCTTGGTGCTGGTGCCGCATTATTGTTAATGACGGGCTGGTTAAGTTGCTCGGGCATTTCGATGGGCTGCAGCGGCATCGCCGAGCCTTGGTTTAGGCTGTCCATTAAGGCACCCGCATCGGCGATGCCTAGTAGGCCGCCGTTGGTAGTTGGCCCAGAGCCCGATATTTGCTGTGCTTGGTGCATAGTAATTGACGTTGTTGCCACCGCGATTAGCAAGGGCTCTTCCGATTCGATTAACGATTTATCGGCCACATCCCAATCGATAGGCGCGGGTGCTTGTGGAATGGCTAGGCGGCCATCGACAAGTGGTTGCGGAGGAGCTGGGGTAAACGGTTTACCGTCGGCATCGAGTAGGCTTTGGATCGTGAAACGATTGTCATCGGGCGTGTTGGTGATGGTAGGCCCATAAGCGACCAACCATTCGCCGAGTTGTAGCCCAGCCCAGGCCGATGCGGCGGCCATAAAAAGCAGGGCAATAAAAATTGCACGCCAGGACATTAACTTCCCTCTTGTTACTGGTAACCGCTAAGTATACGCTGACTAATCAGCCATAAATTGTAGCGAATTGCACAACGATGCTGGGATAGAAAGCCGTATGCTTGCTAATACGTCTGCTTATTAGAGGTTTATTCGTTGCTAAACACTTTATTGGCATGTTCTCGCATCGCGTGAAAGCGAATTTTTGGGTAGCGCTCTTCGGCTACGCGAAGTTGTGCGGGTGACGATACTAAAAATGCAGCAGCGTCTACCACATCATAGGCAATATGCGCGGCATTTGCTTGCTTGAAGCGCTTAAGTTCTTGCGCATCGTCTGAGGTAAACCAGCGCGCCATGTTGTAGCGCGATGGTAGCAAACGAGCTTCTACCCCATATTCGGTTTTAAGGCGGTGGGCGACCACATCGAACTGTAACTGACCGACAGCGCCCAGAAGCAACGTACCGGCGGCGGCGTCTAATCGAAAAACCTGTATGGCGCCTTCTTCGCCCAATTGCGTTAAGCCCGTGCGTAATTGTTTAACGCGCAACGGGTCGGCCACCTCAATGGCTTGGAATAGCTCGGGAGCAAAAAACGGTAGGCCGGTGAAATTAAGTGTTTCGCCTTCGGTTAACACATCGCCCAGATGCAATATGCCGTGGTTAGGAATGCCTATCACATCGCCGGCGTAGGCTTCATCGACTAATTCGCGTCGCTGTGAAAGAAACGCCACCACGTTGTTCGGTCGAATTTCGCGATTATTACGGGCAATTCGTAAACGCATGCCTCGTTCGAATTTACCGGAACTGACGCGGACAAAGGCAACGCGATCGCGGTGGGCTGGATCCATATTGGCTTGAACTTTAAAGACCACACCGGAGAACTTGTCTTCGTGTGGGTGGACTTCGCGTTCAAGCGCTTTCCGAGGGCCAGGGGGCGGGGCGAAGTCGATTAAGGCATCAAGTACTTCTTGTACCCCGAAGTTGTTGATGGCCGAGCCAAAAAATACGGGGGTTTGCTTGCCTGCTAAAAAAGCGTCGATGCTGAAGTCGGAGATGGCGCCATGAATTAGCTCGATTTCGTCTTTGGCTTTGTCGAATGTATCGGTAAATCGCCGCGCAATTTCGGGGTTTTCAAGCCCGTCAATAAACTCAGCGTTTTTACTGCGACGCTCTTGACCTGCTTGGAAGACGCGCATGCGATCGCGCTGTAAATCGAATACGCCACCAAAGCGCCTGCCCATGCCAATAGGCCATGTGAGCGGGATGGCTTCCATGTCGAGGTGGGATTCGATTTCAGCAATCAAATCGAGAGGTTCTTGAACTTCACGGTCAAGCTTGTTAATAAACGTAATAATTGGTGTGTTTCGTGCACGGCACACTTGCAAAAGTCGCTCGGTTTGGGGTTCGACGCCGTTAGCGGCATCAAGCACCATAAGCGCGGCATCGACGGCGGTAAGTACGCGGTAGGTATCTTCTGAAAAATCTTGGTGACCGGGCGTATCTAATAAATTGATGACGCAGTCGCGATATTCCATCTGCATGACCGATGAGGCGACCGAAATACCGCGTTGCTTTTCGATTTCCATCCAGTCGGATGAAGCATGGCGGTTGGCTTTGCGAGCTTTGACGCTACCCGCTATTTGAATGGCGCCTGCAAATAGCAGCAGTTTTTCGGTGAGGGTTGTTTTACCGGCATCGGGGTGTGAAATGATGGCAAAAGTACGTCGCCGGGCCACTTCGGAATGAATGCTCATGGTTATGTGCGTTTTTGAAGACTGTCTCGTAACTAGCGCCAGGGTTTACTATGTAAAACCCTGGCCAAAAATGCGCTTAATGTATGTTTTGACGTGAAGCGCTACGTCGTTGCGAGCTGTTAGCGCGGCTACGGTTTTGATTGCCACGCTTGGCAGCTGGACGCCGGCGCCGCGCGCGGTGGGCACGCGGTTGTGCCGGAGCTGAGCGTGTTTCGGGTGTATTGGAATCAGCACTTGGCGCTGGCTCAGTCCAGCCATCGATGGTGATGCGATCGAGTTTTTTATCAATCAGTCTTTCGATGGCATTTAGATGTTTAACTTCGCTGCGATCGACTAACGATAAGGCCTCGCCTTCGGATCCGGCGCGACCGGTTCTGCCGATACGATGGACATAATCTTCGGCAACATTGGGCAGCTCAAAGTTAATAACCTGTGGGAGCTGGTCGATATCGAGTCCACGGGCGGCGATATCGGTTGCTACTAAGACCGAGACTTTACCGCTTTTAAACCCTTTTAGTGCGCGTGTGCGTGCAGCCTGGCTTTTATTGCCATGAATAGCAGCGGCGGCTAAACCGTCTTTGATGAGCTTGTCGGTAAGCCGATTCGCCCCGTGTTTAGTGCGCGTAAAAACCAAGACTTGATGCCAGCCGCTTTGGCGAATTATATGGCTGAGTAAGTCGCGCTTGTGGGCTTGTTTAGCCAT
Organism: Burkholderiaceae bacterium; assembly: GCA_035302965.1. Lineage (GTDB taxonomy): Bacteria > Pseudomonadota > Gammaproteobacteria > Burkholderiales > Burkholderiaceae_B > DATGSD01. The sequence continues at coordinate 4,384 of DATGSD010000093.1, forward strand.
GACGACTTGCTGTTTTACCAGCTCGGAGGCGGTATTACGGGCGGCAACCGATATTTCTTGAGGTTGGTTTAAAACCCGCTGAGCCAGTTGACGAATCTCATCGGAGAAAGTGGCCGAAAACAATAAGTTTTGCCGCTTTTTAGGCATTAGGGCAAGGATTTTACGGATGTCGTGAATAAAGCCCATATCGAGCATGCGATCGGCTTCGTCTAAGACAAAAATCTCGACTTGGGCCAGCGAAATGTTTTTTTGCCGCACGTGATCGAGTAAACGGCCTGGTGTGGCGACCACAATATCGACTGGCTTACGCAAAGCTTGGGTTTGCGGGTTGATGTTAACGCCGCCAAAAATTACCAAAGAGCGCAAGCGCGTATGTTTGGCGTAAGCTTTGACCGATTCTTCGACTTGAGCAGTGAGCTCTCGGGTTGGCGCCAAAATAAGGCAGCGGGGCTGGCCAGGCTTACGAGAAGCGCTTGGTTTGCTTAGCAAATGATGCAAAATTGGCAGGGTAAAGCCGGCCGTTTTGCCTGTGCCGGTTTGGGCGGCGCCTAGCAAATCGTGCCCTTCAAGGGCTGCGGGAATAGCCTTGGCCTGAATAGGAGTAGGATGGCTGTAACCCGCTTCGTTTACAGCACGCAATAAGGGTTCTGCCAGGCCAAGCCCAGCAAAAGAGACGGAAGGTGTACTCAAGGTATGACTCCAGCGACAGCCTATCGCTCGAGTTGAGAGATACCAATCCAGGCCAGACGTTTGATAAGGGGCGTTACTGCCCAAAGATAATAAAAAGGCTTACACAGAAAGTGTGCCTAAATTTGCGCCAGCGGATCGGCTTAAGGCGCAAAAGCACTCTAGTATAACGTGTATTGCACAAGTTGTTCAGATTTATTCAAGGCTTAGCCGGCGGTGTTGCGAATACCTTACGTAGCGGTGTAGGCAGTTTTAACGGTTGTGAAAAACTCACGTGCATAGCGGCCCTGTTCGCGCGGGCCATAGCTAGACGCTTTACGACCACCGAAAGGCACGTGGTAGTCAACCCCGGCCGTTGGTAAATTAACCATTACCATGCCGGCTTGCGCGGCTCGCTTAAAATGCGTTGCGTGGCGCAGCGATTGGGTACAAATACCGGCACTTAAGCCCATGGGCGTGTCGTTGGCTAAAATCAGTGCGTGTTCGTAGTTATCGGCAACAATAAGGCAAGCTACCGGGCCAAAAATTTCTTCTTGGGCGATGCGCATTTGGTTATCAACATCGGTAAAAATGGCCGGGCTGAAATAATAACCGTCGTATTCTTGTTGCAGTCGTTCGCCGCCGCAGGCAAGGGTGGCACCTTCGTTTTGGCCAATTGCTATGTAGTCGAGGTTTTGCTGAAGCTGGCTGTCATCGGCTACTGGGCCAATTTGGGTCGTGTCGTGTAAGGCATGGCCAACGCGTAGGGCGCGTGTGCGCTCGATTAGAGCGTCGCGAAACCGAGGGTAGATATCGCGTTCGACAATAATGCGGCTGCTTGCTGTACAACGCTGGCCAGTTGAATAAAAGGCGCCTTGAATGGTGCATTCGAGGGCAACTTCGAGGTCGGCATCGTTAAGAATTACAAAAGGGTTTTTGCCGCCCATCTCGAGTTGTACTTTTTTATTGCTTGCGCTGGCTTGCCTAAGCAAGTTGTTGCCGGTTTCTACCGAGCCGGTAAAGCTTAAGGCGTCGATACGGGGGTCGGCGACCAAGGCCGCACCTACGACAGATCCGCGGCCCATGACCAAGTTAAAAACCCCATGGGGCAAGCCACTGCGGCTGATAATTTCGGCCAAAGCCCAGGCCGATCCGGGTACTAAATCGGCTGGTTTAAAAACCACGCAGTTTCCGTAAGCAAGAGCCGGGGCGATTTTCCAGGCCGGAATGGCAATCGGGAAGTTCCAGGGCGCGATAATACCTACTACGCCGACGGGTTCGCGGCTAATTTCGACCGAAACCTGGGGGCGTACCGAATCGACAATTTCGCCAGTTTGGCGCACGGCTTCGGCCGCGTAAAACTTAAATATTTGGCCCGCACGTGCTACTTCGCCCACCCCTTCGGCTAAGGTTTTTCCTTCTTCGCGCGAAAGTAATTCGCCTAATTCGTTTTTGCGTGCAAGCAACTCGGTACCGATGGCGTCGAGGCAGTCGAAGC
>DATGSD010000094.1:0-12824 GCA_035302965.1 Burkholderiaceae bacterium
CGGCGAAAATACTCTTCGGGTTCGGCGTGTAACCAAACGGTATAAAACGAATGCAGTAATAACTCGTAAGTTGAAGGTTCGACAACTATCCCTCCACCGGTCGCCAGCACCAATTCGGGGTGAGAAGCAATCACTTGGTCAAGACATTGGCGCTCGAAACGCCTAAACCCGCCTTGCCCGTAAACCGAAAACAAACTACCCAGGCTAAGGCCGGCCACTTTTTCGACTTCGCGGTTAAGCTCGATGAATGGCAATCGTAATTTTTCGGCCAATAGTGGCCCTATTGTCGATTTGCCCGAGCCCCTAAGGCCGGTTAAGGCAATTCGTTTGGGTGTCGTTTGGGTTTCGCCTTCGGCCAGTTCGGCGATTAAATCGTCGCGCAAACGTGCCAGACGTGGGGCGGGTTGGCGTTTTAGCAGTTCGACAATTAAAGCGTAGTCGTTACCGTATTTTTCGTTATCTGCCAATAAGGTGTCAGGGTCTAGACTTAAGGCTTGCGCTAATTTATAGAGCACGCCGATAGAGATATTACCGTCGCCCTTCTCAACTCGTGACAAATAAGGCAACGAAATATCGGCGTCGTTAGCAAGTTGCTTCATTGTCATGGCACGTGCTGCACGTGCCGACCGAATACGCTGACCTAAACGTAGTGAAAGCTCGGCAGCTTGAGCTGGCTTATCGATAGCATGCATTCTGCGGTGCCTTATAAACGAATAATGGCTGGGTGTTCGACATCAGAATAAAGCAAATCGACAAGATCGCTGCGTTTTTCTAAAACTGCCGACTGATTGATATAGCCTTTATCGGTAATTTCGCCTGCATCAACCGAGGGTAAAGAATCGAGCAAAAACGCGCGATCGGCGTAGGTTGAGCTGCCCGTATTGTTTCGCTCAAGCTTTTGCAAGCCTTTTTTAACGTGGTTTTTAATTGTTGGATGTTGCGCTAATTTTTCGAGACTGGTATCGGCATCAAGCCCTGCAATTTCAGAACAAGCGCTGGCATTTAAAAACACTAAAAAGCCTACCGAATCTTTATCGTGGCCCGTAACGACAATATCTTGAGCAACTGGTGTTAAGGCTTCTATGCCTTTAACACGTAAAGTGCCTGTACTAACCCAAGTAGCGGTGGTGAGTTTAAAGTCTTCGGAAACCCGACCATCGAACATTAAACCTTTCTCGGGCTTATCGGGGTTAGCAAAACGAGCCGCGTCGCCGATGCGGTAATAACCTTGCTCATCGAAGGCTTCTTGGGTAATGTCGGCTTGTTTAAAATAGCCTGGCGTTACATTAGGCCCCTTAACCCGAACCTCGAGTTTGCCAGAATTAGGCACTAATTTAATTGAGACCCCAGGTATTGGTAAACCAATTACCCCTGGGTGTGGCGCTTGGTAATGGCAGTCGGTGGCTAGCGGTGAGGTTTCGGTTGAACCCCAAGCCGTAACCATAGGTATGGCATAGCCAAGTTCTTGTTTAGAGAGCTCAATTAAGCCGTCCCACAAATGTTGTGGCAATGAGGCGGCTGCATAAAAAATAAGGCGTAGTTCTGAGAAAAAGTGCTTACGAAAGGCGGCATCTTTTTTAAGTACCGGCAGCAACATATCGAAAGCACGTGGTACTTGCATATAAAGTGTTGGCGCCACACTGCGTAAATTATCGATGCTGGTGTCAAACAATTTTGGTACGGGTTTGCCGCCATCAAGATATAGGGTGCCGCCGTTAGCCAACACCATATTAAAGTTGTGGTTGCCCCCAAAAGTATGGTTCCACGGCAGCCAATCGACTAATACGGGGGGCTGATCGATTAAAAATGGCCAAAGTTGTTTTTTGGCTTGCTGGCTAGAGCAAAGCATTCTTTGTGTGTTAATAACCCCTTTGGGCGAACCCGTAGAACCCGAAGTAAACAAAATTTTTGCTACGGTATCGGGTCCAATAGCACTATTGGCAGCATCGACCGCTGCTGAATTAACCGGGCTTAATAAATCGTTAAAGCGGTACTCGTCGGCAAGAGCCTGGTCAGATTGGCCAACAATAATGCGCGCTTGGTGTAAATTGCTAATTGCATTAAGCGCTGGGCGGTATTGCTCGATTGGGCTAGCGTAGATTAAGCCAGGCTGTAAGCGTTGGATAAGATCTTTAAGTTTGCCGTAATCTTTAGAAACTAAAGAATAAGCCGGAGAGATAGCTGAGTACGGAATCCCAATATGTAAGCACGCCAGCATTAATAGAGCGTGTTCGATACTGTTATCGCTAAGTACGCACACGGGCGTTTCGGTAGTCAGCCCTTGCGCCAGCAAAAACGTGGCAATTTGTTTAACCTGCTGAAGCGCTTGTGCATAGCTGAGGTAACGCCAGCCGCCTTGGCTATTACGTTCGGCCAGAAAATGGCTGTCGGGTTTTTGGGCAGCCCAATGCTCTAGATAATCGCCAATGCAGCGCGCGTACGGCTCTAGCGGTTTGGGGTTGCTTAAAATAATAATACCGTCGTCTTGGTGCTTAATAGTGACGGCGGGGTCGGCGAATAAGCCCGCAGTTTTGCGTTCGACGGCTTCCATTCGATTGTCTCCGTTTATTAACCTTTACAAATGCGCTTTTGAAGTAAGAATGTTTGCAAAAACACCCTAAAACTTACAGCGTTCTTATCGTTACTATACGAATTGACATCTAGAAAAGCAATCTATAGTTTATGTTATCAAGATAACTTACCTAGCAATAGGCATTACTAATGCTTTTGCACATCAACAGGCCAAGCCATGACAACAACGCTTCCCCTATTCCCGCTTTCAAGACCTTTGTTTCCCGATGGCGCACTTAGTTTACGCGTTTTCGAAATTCGCTATTTAAATATGATCCGGCGCTGCATCGATGAACAAAGCGAATTTGGGGTAGTGTTGTTATTAGAGGGGTCTGAGGTCAGAAGCCCTACCGGCCGCGAAACCCTAGCAACAGCTGGCACCCGTGCCAAAATCACCGAATGGCAATCGCCGGTGCCCGCACTGTTTCATATTCAATGTTTGGGTACTACCCGCTTCCAGCTATTAAATGCTCACCAAGAAGACTACGGCCTGTGGGTTGGCAATGTGCTCGAATTACCGCAAGCACCAGCCGAAACCATACCCGAGCATTTGCAAGCAGCGGCTGATCGCTTACAACGCCTTTTAAATGAGATTAAACAAGATTCTGGTCCGGTAGAATTACCTATTGCCCAACCCTATCGCTTTAGCGACTGCGGCTGGGTTGCCGACCGATGGGGCGAGCTTTTACCCATGAGTGCGGCCGATCGGCAACGTTTACTGACGATGCAAAACCCAGTGCGCCGTCTTGAGACTGTTTTTGAACAATTAAAAGGCCGAGGTTTGGTTTAAGCCGGCCTTGTTTTAGCCCACGTGGGGCTAACATGCCGAATTTCTTAGCGCAATAACCAGGTTGCTGCACTTGCAACTGGGCCTTCGATAACGCGGTTAATACTGCGCGGCAAATCGAGCGGCCGTAAAACCATTTTGGCGGCTAAATCTACCGGATAGTGCTGTTTAACCTGTTTACCGATTTGTCGGCATAAGTCGTGAAACTCTTGTGGTTTTTCAGCTTCTACGGGCAAGCTGTTGCGGTGAGCAAAAACGTGCCATAAGGCAATTTCGGCATCTGAATTTCGGGCCTCGACAATACGCCGCCAAATAGCGCCAAATACCTGACGTCGAGCCGTTCCTTCTTGTTGTCGGTATTGACGAAAATAACGGTAAAAGTATTTGTAATGCCCCACCTCTTCGGCCCGAATGTTTGCGGCAATACCGGCCAAAATGGGTTCGGGCGATTGGCCTGATAAGGCGGTATAAAAGGTTGCGGTGCCTGTTTCAATTACGCAGCGAGCTGCCATTTCGAGAGCTTGGCTGGGTTCGAACTCTTCTACGGTACATAAAGGCGCATACTCGTCAAAAAACGATTGGTAAGCCGCATCCCAATTAAAGTCGGGCCACACATGCTTGGCATAGTCGCGCAACGAATAGCCGTGTCGAACTTCTTCGTGCTGCCAGTGTTTTTCTAGCCATTCGACAATTTCGGCATCTTCTTGAAAGTATTCGGCTAAGTTTGCTGTGTATAAATCGGAAGCAATTTCGATGAACGACGCAGCAACAACTAAATAGAATAAGTCTTCGCGGTGAATAACCTGCTGTGAATCGACGTTATTAAACGGAATACTATCGAGGCCCCACGATGGTGCATTTACTGAGGTTTTTTGTCGCATTGCATTAAAACCCTTTGTCGACATGAGTCATAACGCTATTTTAGCCTTATTGTGACAAACTTCATTTCTGAATGTAACTTATGTCAAGAATTCGCGGTTGACATAATGTTGTATTATCGCTACTATATTACGGTTGCGATATATTTATTTATATCGTTTTATGTTTTTGCCGAAATGGCAGCGATTAGGCTAAATAAGCGTGGCATTTTCAGTTTTAACGCAAAAGCTATTTATGCTGGCGTTCTAAGTAACTGTTCTGTTTTCAAATTATTTGTTGCCGTTTAGCCTAAATTAACTTATTAGCTGCTGCAATTTTTACTGGCTTTTATTGTAAAGGCTTTTTGTTTTTGCAAGCTTGCGCCGGTTCGCAGCAATTGGCTAAGCCTTCATTTTTGGCAGTAGGTAATTACTAATACCGTGTTACTGCCCGATTGTTATTCGCTCCCTTTCTCGCCAACACGCTTTTTACGCAGTGTTGCATGGTTGTTTCTTGCTTTTGGGTTTATTAAAACACCCAGTTTCTTTTGAGGCTAATACCCCGTTAGGGCGTGGTTTAACAGCCTTTTAATTTTCAACCGTTTTTAGCGTTCCCCATGTTTTGTTTTAAAAGCTTATGCGGTTGGAGCGTTGATAGCGTTAGCGATAGCCAGGCAAGAGCTGTAATTTTTCGTTTACTAGGAGATCTATTTATATGGCAAAAGAAGAGTTAATTGAAATGACAGGCTCGGTTACCGAGGTGTTGCCCGATTCTCGTTTTCGTGTGACGCTTGATAACGGCCACCCAATTGTTGCTTATTCTGGCGGTCGTATGCGTAAACACCATATTCGTATTTTGGCCGGCGATAAAGTTACCCTCGAGATGTCGCCCTACGATTTGAGCAAGGGCCGTATCACCTATCGCCACATTGCTGGCCGCCCTTACACACCATCCAATCGTCGCCGTAAATAAGTTGGCCGCACTAATTAAACCCATTTAGCTGGTTTAAACACCGTATGTTTAAACATAGCATTTCAGAAGCAAATAAAAACGCTGTACTTTTAATCTAAGAAAATTAAGAATAAATAGGCGACGCAATTGTAGGCAACAAGCGTGAAGCATTACAGCGACTTGCTTGTTGCCTATTGCTACGCGTTCGTCTAGTGCATCGTTTAGCGGTTTTTCCACATCTAAAAAGACACAACTGTTTGCAAGCTGCCCTTAGTTTCGGGTGTTAATGCATTCCACGATAAGCCTTCTAAACTAATTTGCGAGAGTGTGGCGGGTGGATAAGCCGATTTTAATTTGGCTAATGTTGTTTGAGCACCCGAGCCCGACAGCTGCACTGCCAACTCGTGAATGCTTGGGTTGTGCCCAACAAGTAATAACACTTTATGTTGGCTTGCTACTTGCGCAATTGCCGCTAGCCATTCTTCGGGGCTTGCCCCATATAAAACCGGATCGTAGCGATGCGCCGGCTCTTGCTCGAGCTGGCGCGATAAGCGTGTAAAAGTTGCGCGAGTACGCAAGGCTGTCGAAACCAAGGCAAAATCGGGCTGCAAGCCACGCTGGTTTATCCATTGCCCTGCCCTCTCGGCTTGTAACAAGCCCTCATCGGTTAATAGGCGTTCATAATCATCGCTCGCAGCCGGTGTCTGCGTTTGGGCGTGGCGCAGTAATAAAAGCGTACGCTTGCCTTGAGAAAAGGTAGAGGTTTTAGAATCGGTCATAGTTAAAAACGCTGTAGTATTTCGTAGCGGGGCTCCCCGCTACCAAACTGATGAGTATTCGCTTTCGAGCGCGCTAAACAAAACTGTAAGCGTTCGCTAGTAATGGGCTCAAAGTGATGGTTAGATGGCCGATCGGCTTTGCGAGCTAAGGTAATATGCGGAATAAAATACGGTTCTTGGCGCCACTTAAGCGGTATATTACGTAGTTGTGCTGCCAAATCTGCGTGCAATACAAAAAGTGCTCGAGGGATTTCTGCTAGGCCAGCCCACACTATTTTGCCATGCGTGAAGAAACCATAAAAATTAAAGCTTAGGCTTTCTGAGAACGTTAAACTGCGGCCTGCTTCGATAATTTTTGGCAGCAATTCGGTGGGCTGCTCGCCTAAAAAATGTAAAGTAAGATGAAAGTCGTCGCGAGCGGCCTTTTTGCCATTAAGACCTTGTTGTTGAGCTTGCAATTGCTTAGCCGCTGAGGCATCGGGCCACAGCGCAAAAAACAAGCGTGTGTTGGCTGCTGAACTTACCGTTGATATACGATTCATAGTAATTATATTAGCCTGATGAAATCGCCTAAGGCTTTAAGCCGATTTGTTATCAAGCTTCTTTCGCGTAACCGACAACACATAATAGGCAAAACCACCAATAATTGCGCCCCAAAACGCCGAGCCCAAACCAAGAAAACTCATATTAGAAGCAGTAGCTAAAAACGTAATAACCGCAGCTTCGCGGTCTTGAGGTGTCTGAACCGAACCAACAATATTTGTAGTAATGGCACCAATTAGCGCCAAGCCCGCCAAGACAGCAATAAACTCTTTAGGCAAGGCGGTAAAAAGCATCACAATCGTGGTCGCGAAAATGCCGCCAATTAAGTAAAACATGCCATTAGCAATGCCGGCGATGTAGCGCCTCGATGGGTTTTCGTGTGCATCTTTATCGGTGCATAAGGCAGCGGTAATGGCTGCGGTTACCACCGTTATGCCGCCAAACCAAGCAATCACTAAAGAGGCCAAGCCCGATACCGTTAATATTGGGCGCGCTGGGGTGGTGTAACCGGCTAAACGTAAAATCGCCATACCAGGTAAAAACTGGCCGGTTAAACTAACAATAACTAGTGGCAACGCCAAGCTTAAGGTGCTATTCCAAGTCCAGTCTGGCATGATAAATTGTGGCGTTGCGAGTTTTAACTCCAGATCGCCCAAAGAGGTTTGCCCTAGCCCTACTGCCAAGCTAATACCAAATAACAGCACTAAAATAATGCAGTAGCGTGGCCACAAGCGTCTAAACACGATGTAAGCAGTAATCATGCCAAAGGCTAAAACGGGCATGGTGGCAGCCGATTTAAACGCGTTAATACCAAACTCGAACAAAATACCCGCCATCATGCCCGCTGCTATCCCGTTCGGGATGCTGCGCATTAATTTGTCGAAATACCCCGACAACCCAATAATTAAAATAATGGCACCTGCAGTTAAGTAGGCAGCTACCGCTTGGTTAACAGTTATGGCCGGAAACAAAGTTACCAATAAAGCCGTTCCTGGTGCAGACCACGCCGTCACAATAGGTGCTTTCGACCACCAACTTAAAGCGATACCGGCAACCGCTGGCCCAATCGAAATGGCCCAAATCCAGGAAGACAACATGTCTTTAGACACTTGGGCTAATTCGGCCGCTTGGACAAAAATAACCGCAGGCCCCGCATAAGCGATTAACACAGCGAGAAAGCCAGCGCTAATCGCTGAAACCGACCAGTCGTTTTTAAGCACGTATTGTCTCCGAGATTACTTTTTTTCTGTTAAAGCATTTAGGCACACACTGTACATTGTTTTAGCGTGTTTTTACTAGTTTGACGGTGCCAAGCCGCAATGCTTTGCAAAGGCCTATACTATAGAGACAAGCTATTACCGTAGCGTCAACCCTATGTTTTAAGCGCACCTGCGTGAAGGCTAGCCGAGTGCTTTTTGCTTATTGTGTTGGTCGAGACGCTAGGGTTAGGCGCCCTCGTAGCAAATTATTCATTGTCATAGGTTTACTCATGAGTACGACCTCTTCTTCTAATACCCTTTCTAAGCAAGCAGCTGAGCAAAACCCAGCATTTATTGATCGGCCAATCGTTGGTTGGCATGCTCATGTTTATTTCGATGCGAATAGCGTTGAACAAGCGCGCCAGCTATGTGAAGAAGCCGCCCGGCGTTTTAGGGTGCGCATGGGGCGTGTACACGAGCGCCCAGTTGGCCCCCACCCCGATTGGAGTTGCCAACTCGCCTTTCGACCTGAGGTTTTCTCCGAAATTATTCCGTGGCTCAGCATGAACCGCAAAGATTTAGTCGTGTTTATCCATCCGATTACCGGTAATGATCTCATCGACCATCGCGATTTTGCCATGTGGATGGGCGCAGTACGACCTTTAAAATTAAGTGTGCTTTCCGACCGCGAGCAAGAAGTTAGCTACGAATTTTAGCTCGCCACCTCCTAACGACAAAGTCGCCATTCGTTGTTAGTGGCAAGCCACTTGCTCGTGGTCGAACCGAAATAACACCAAAAAAGCCACCGCTGTTAATAACAGCGGTGGCTTTAGTTTGTAGCGTTACGCCAAGCTGCTTAATGCGAAAAACGCAGCTATTATGCCCTTAAATAAAAGCGCCGATTAGGTATTCTTTACGCTGAAACAGCAGCTTTAGCAGGTTCGTCTTCTTCGACCGAGCTACGGATAAGATGGTCGAAAGCGCTAAGCGCTGCTTGCGCCCCTTGGCCGGCCGCGATAACAATTTGCTTATACGGAACGGTTGTTGCGTCTCCGGCAGCAAAAACACCTGGTAGCGATGTCGCACCCTTATCGTCGATAACGATTTCGCCGTGCTCGGAAAGCTCGATAGCCCCTTTTAACCATTCGGTATTGGGTACTAAGCCAATTTGGATGAACACACCTTCTAGTTGAAGCTCGTGGCTATCGCCTGACTTGCGATCGTTATAGGCTAAACCGGTAACTTTATTGCCATCGCCAAGAATTTCGGTGGTTTCGGCCGATAAAATAATATCAACGTTAGGCAGCGATTTTAACTTGCGTTGTAAAACATCGTCGGCGCGCAATTGGTCGCTAAACTCGATTAGGGTTACATGTTTAACTAGGCCGGCTAAATCGATGGCTGCTTCGACACCCGAATTACCACCACCAATTACCGCAACAGGCTTACCTTTGTAAAGTGGGCCGTCGCAGTGTGGACAGTAGGCAACGCCACGGTTGCGGTATTCGAGTTCGCCGGGCACGTTAATTTCGCGCCAGCGTGCACCGGGTGCTAATACCAAGGTTTTCGCTTTTAGCTCGGCACCATTGGCCAAACGAATACGGTTGGGTTTGCCTGCAAGCAGCTCTTGAGCCAGTTGCAAATTCATGATATCGACATCGTATTCTTTAACATGAGCCTCTAGGGCATTGGCGTACTCGGGTCCAGTTGTATGGATAACCGAGATGTAGTTTTCGATGCTTAGGGTATCGAGAACTTGCCCACCAAAACGGTCGGCAACTAGGCCGGTACGAATGCCTTTACGTGCTGCATAAATAGCGGCTGCGGCACCAGCTGGGCCACCGCCCACAATAAGGACGTCGAACTCTTCTTTGGCGTTAAGTTCTTCGGCCTTGCGCTCGCCCGAGCCACTGTCGAGCTGCGCTAAAATTTCTTCGACCCCACAACGCCCTTGTGTGAATAAATCGCCATTTAAGAAAACAGCTGGCACCGACATAATTTGCTTGGCCTCGACCTCTTCGGGGAATAAGGCGCCGTCGATAGCCATGGGCTGAATACGAGGGTTGATTACTGCCATGGTATTAAGTGCCTGAACAACGTCAGGACAGTTTTGGCAGGAAAGCGAGAAAAAGGTTTCGAAGGCGTAGTCGCCATCGAGGTTTTTAATTTGTTCGATAAGCGAATCGTCGAGCTTGACCGGATGACCTCCGACCTGTAGCAGCGCCAACACCAAAGAGGTGAACTCGTGCCCCATTGGGAGGCCGGCGAAACCGACACGAATATCGGTGCCCGGACGAGTAATAAAGAAAGAAGGCGTGCGTTCGGCCGCTTCGCTGCTTTCTTCTAGGCTAACCTTATCGGACAGCGATTGAATATCTTGCAATAGCTGTTTTAATTCGGTGGACTTCTCGCCGTCGTCGAGATGAGCGATTAGTTGGATGGGTTCGGTTAGCTTTTCGAGATAAGCTTTTAATTGGGCTTTGAGATCGTTGTCAAGCATTGCGGTTACTCCGATTCAGGGTTAGTGCGACACGCAAGCAAACGCTTGATTTACCTGCGTGTCGCTGATCATTACCTGGCTTGTGGCCAGTTTGAGCAGCTGACGCCCCGTTTAGATTTTGCCGACAAGGTCTAGGGAAGGCTTAAGAGTTTCTTTGCCTTCATCCCACTTGGCTGGGCAAACCTCGCCAGGGTTGGCGGCAATGTATTGAGCGGCCTTTACTTTGCGCAAAAGCTCGGAAGCCACACGGCCGATGCCGTTGTCATGAACTTCCATAACTTTAATAACACCTTCGGGGTTGATAACAAAGGTGCCACGTAGTGCGATACCTTCTTCTTCGATGAGAACTTCGAAGTTGCGTGCTAGCGCATGGGTTGGGTCGGCAAGCATTGGGTATTTTACTTTGCCGATGGCATCGGAAGTATCGTGCCAGGCCTTGTGTGAGAAATGAGTGTCGGTAGAAACACTGTAAATTTCAACACCAATTTTTTGGAATTCGTCGTACTGCTCGGCTAAGTCTTCGAGTTCGGTGGGACAAACGAAGGTGAAGTCGGCAGGATAAAAAACGAATACCGACCACTTCCCTTTAAGGGTTTCTTCGGTGACCTCGATAAACTCGCCGTTGTGATAGGCCATAGCCTTAAAGGGTTTGATTTCTGTATTGATCAAAGACATGTTTTACCTTCCTTTGTTGGTTAATTAACGGAACGTGGAACTAGTATAGGAGCCATAGGCTCTTTTGTAAAATTGATTGATTTAATCAAAGCGTTAGTTTTTAACTATGGCGTAACTCAGCAAATTGTGGTTTTTAGAGAATTTGTTAGGCCGAAAATGCCAGTGTCGCTAAGCCAAAATGCGTACTGTAAAATAGCACTGCTTTTATCTTACTATTTAATGAACGATCAAACCATGGAAACCGAAAGACAAAACCAACTCGAGCAACGACTTCACGATTACAGCAAGCGTGAAAAGTCGCTACGGAGGTATCTTTGACTACGATAGCAAGGCCGAACGTTTAGCTGTCGTTAACGTCGAACTCGAAAACCCCGATGTCTGGTCTGACCCGGAAGTAGCCCAAAATTTAGGGCGCGAACGAAAATCTTTAGAGACGCTTGTGCACACCCTCGACGAGCTTGCTCAAGGATTAAACGATGCCCTCGAGCTATTCGAATTGGCCGCGGCCGACCAAGATGCCGAAACCCTAGCGGCAATCGAAAATGATACCGATGCACTTGGCAAGCAAATCGACCAGCTCGAGTTTCGTCGGATGTTTAACAACCCGGCTGACCCTCTTAATTGCTTTATGGATATCCAAGCAGGTGCGGGTGGCACAGAAGCTCAAGATTGGGCATCGATGTTATTGCGACAGTACTTACGCTACTGCGAACGCAAAGACTTTAAAACCGAAATTCTCGAAGAGTCTCCAGGCGACGTAGCGGGTATCAAATCGGCTACTTTAAAAATTGAGGGCGATCATGCTTTTGGTTATTTGCGTTCCGAAACTGGGGTCCACCGATTAGTACGTAAAAGCCCATTCGATTCCAACCAAGGGCGCCACACTTCATTTGCCAGTGTGTTTGTTTATCCTGAAATCGACGACTCTTTCGAGATAGACATCAACCCAGCCGATTTGCGCATCGATACCTATCGAGCCAGCGGAGCTGGTGGTCAGCACGTTAACAAAACCGACTCGGCGGTTCGAATTACCCACGAACCCTCGGGTATTGTGGTGCAATGCCAAAACGACCGCTCGCAGCACCGCAACCGTGCCGAAGCGATGCAAATGTTGCGTTCGCGGCTTTACGAACTCGAAATGCGGCGCCGTCTCGAAGAGCAACAAAAGCTCGAAGACGAAAAAACCGATGTTGGTTGGGGCCATCAAATTCGTTCTTATGTTCTCGATCAAAGTCGTATTCGCGATTTGCGCAGCAATATTGAAATCTCTAACACCCAACGCGTGCTCGACGGAGATCTCGATGAATTTATTCACGCCAACCTTAAACTTGGGGTTTAAGGTTTAGCATAGGGCGTTAAGCGACTGGTTTTGCGGCTCTTTGTTAATTGCTACAAAGGCCGCAAGCCATTCTGTTTTTACCCCTCCGCTCTGTTTTACCTCTCGCACAAAACAGCCGCCTTCTTTATTGACACAGAAAATGACCGATACCTCTCCTACCCAAACTGTTGATGAAAACCGCTTAATTGCCGAGCGACGCAGTAAGTTAAACCGCTGGCGCAACGAAACTCAGGCGTATCCTAACGATTTTTCGCCTAAAAATACGGCCGCTGAGCTCCATGGCTTATACGACGACTCCAGCAAAGAAGCGCTCGAAGAAAAAGCCGCAGCCGCCAGCATTGCCGGCCGCATGATGCTTAAACGGGTAATGGGTAAAGCCAGCTTTGCTACCTTGCAAGACGCATCGGGGCAAATACAGATTTTTCTTGATCGTCGACAAGTAGGTGATGATATTTACCAGCAATTTAGAAGCTGGGACATCGGCGATATTTTGGCCGTAGAAGGCCAGGTGTTTAAAACCAACCGCGGCGAGCTTTCTATTCAGGTTGAGCGTATTCGTTTATTAAGTAAGGCTCTACGCCCTTTGCCCGATAAGCATCATGGTTTGGTCGACCACGAATTA
>DATGSD010000095.1:0-2378 GCA_035302965.1 Burkholderiaceae bacterium
AGTAAAACCTCGTGGGGCGAATTGCCATCGGCTTTATTAATAACCCGACGGATTTTTTTAAGTTCTTCCATAAGGTGTAATTGGGTTGGTAAACGACCGGCCGTGTCGACCATTACGATGTCAGATTCGCGTGCGCGACCAGCGTTTACCGCATCGAACGCAACAGCAGCAGGGTCGCCCCCATCTTGGGCGATAACAGCCACGTTGTTACGCTCGCCCCATTCGATAAGCTGCTCGCGAGCCGCGGCGCGGAAAGTGTCGCCGGCGGCTAACAAAACCGAACGGCCTTGTTGCTGGAAAGCATGGGCGAGTTTGCCAATAGACGTTGTTTTGCCCGCGCCGTTTACACCAGCAATCATGACGACTAAAGGTTTGCCCGCATCGATTGGGAAGGTTTTTTCGAGCACAGCAAGGTGTTGGGTTAAAAGATCGCGCAAAGCCAGTTTTACTTGTTGGGCGTCGTTTAAGCGTTCTTTGCGCACCCGAGCCCGCAAATCGCTTAATAGCGATTCGGTTGCCTCGATGCCGGCATCGGCCATAAGCAACGCCATTTCGAGCTCGTCGAACAAGTCTTCATCGACGCTAACGCCAGTAAATAAACCGCCAATGTTCTGGCCGGTGCGGGCCAAGCCGCGCGTTAATCGAGAGAGCCATGACTTTTTCTCTTTGGGCTCGGGCGCCGGTTTAGCTTGAGCTGGCGCTGGAGACTGATCTTTGTTTGGCGCCACCAGAGATGAGTCGTTAAGGCCGTCAGTTTTCGGCGTATCGACCAGGTTTTCTGACGCCGCATCATCGCCCAACGCCGCTTGATCGCTTAACGTTGCTTTGGCACTTGCTGTTAAGTCTTGGGTTTGGTCAGCTGTTGTTTTGGAACTTGCTGGTTCTTCGTTTAGGCTAGCTGCTTTTTTTGCGCTTTCTGTTAAATCGTCGCTTTGGCTAGTTGTTGTTTTGGAACTTGAACTGAGTTCGTCGCTTGGGCTAACTGTTGGATGTTGCGAGCTTGGCTTAGGTGTAAGCTTTTCTGGCTCGGCCGTTTTGCGCTCAGTTGTTTCTGGCTGAGAATCAGTAGCTGGCGCCGTTTTTTGCGGCGATTCGGTACTGGGTGGCGACTGAGGTGCCGGTTCTTCTGTTAAGGGCGTTGTAGGCTTTGCTTGCGCCTGATCGGAATCGGGCGCCGACTGGTCGACCTTTTGTGCCTCATCGGGCTTAGAGCTGGGCTTTTTGGTTTGCGCTTGGTCGGCTGAAGAACGCCTGCGCTTAAAGAAACTGAACATACGCTTTACACTATGGCAAAAATCTGAAAACCTGCTAAGGCTGTTTTGCGGCCTTAGCGTAATCGACTGGCTGGCTAAAACTTATCGTGGCATGAAAAAACATACTATTCGTATTGTAGGCGGAGAATACCGCCGAACGCCGATACCGGTTATCGACGCCGTCGGTTTACGTCCTACTCCTGACCGTGTACGAGAAACCCTATTTAACTGGTTGACGCATTTGTGGGATGGACATTTTGACGACAAAAATGTACTCGACCTTTTTGCTGGCACGGGCGCCTTGGGCTTTGAGGCGGCTTCACGCGGTGTCGCCCATGTGCAAATGGTTGAAAACAACCCCAAGGCCGTGCAGCAAATGCGCCAGCTGCGCCAACGTTTAGATATCCGCAGCATACGCATCCATTTGGGCGATGCTAAGCAAGCAGTACAACGTTTACAAGCTGGGCACTTTGATTTAATTTTTTTCGACCCACCCTTTAAAAAAGACTGGGCCGACAAGCTCTTGCCACAATTACCCCGCTTATTAGCGGATAATGGCTTAATTTACCTCGAAAGCGAAAGCGCGTTAACCCTGCCCCCTCAGTTTAGCTGCATTCGGCAAAGCCAGGCAGGACGGGTTAATTTTCAATTAATCGCTCGAGCAGCCGAATTGGCTAAACCCTAGACAGAATTCACCCTCATCGCTACACTTTGGTAGCTTTCTTAAAGCGAAATCGGATATTGCATGATTACCGCCGTCTACCCCGGAACCTTCGATCCTTTAACTCGTGGCCACGAAGACCTCGTTCGTCGTGCTGCTGGCTTATTCGACCACTTAGTGGTCGGGATAGCACATAGCCAAGCGAAAAAGCCCTTTTTTACGGTCGACGAACGCGTTGAAATTGCCCGCGAAGTTCTTGGGCATTATTCTAACGTTACCGTTAAAAGCTTCGATGGCTTGCTTAAAGACTTTGTCCGCGAACAAAACGCCCGCGTTATTGTGCGCGGCTTGCGCGCAGTTTCTGATTTCGAATACGAATTTCAAATGGCCGGCATGAACCGGCATTTGCTGCCCGAAGTCGAAACCCTGTTCATGACCCCGTCCGACCAATATCAATTTATTTC
>DATGSD010000096.1:0-10657 GCA_035302965.1 Burkholderiaceae bacterium
GCGGCTATTGCTATCGCTAGCCCCATGGCAAAAAACAGTTTTCGCCTCGGGATGGGCCAACTGATTATCGACCGAAGACAATAATACTATGGTTTACCCTAGCTCCATCCGTTTTCCCTCTGGGCTTTATGGCATTACTCCTGAGTGGGCAACACAGTGGCCACGTTTGCTTGCAGCTATCGAAGCAGCCGCTGCTGGCGGCATGGTAGCTTTACAATGGCGCCAAAAATTGCTGGCTAACGAGCAGCAACTCGAAAAAGCCAGCGAAATTGCCGCACTTTGTAAACGCCTAGGCGTTGTATTTATCGTTAACGACGATATCGACCTAGCGATAGCCAGCCAAGCTGACGGTGTGCATGTGGGGCGAGACGATGCTAGCGTGCAGTTAGCTCGTCAAAAGCTTGGGCCTAAGAAAATTATTGGAGCCTCTTGCTATAACCAGCTCGACCGCGCCCAGGCGGCTATCGCAGCCGGGGCCGATTATATCGCATTCGGCTCTGTGTTTTCGTCTAGCATCAAACCCGAGGCTGTACGCGCACCCCTAAGCTTATTTGCCCAAAGCCAAAAATGCTTAAGCCCACTTAAGCCCCGGCCAGCACTGGTCGCAATCGGAGGCATCACCAAGCAAAATGCGGCCTCTGTTGTGGCGGCTGGCGCCGATAGTTTGGCCGTTATTAGCGACCTTTTTAATGCCAGCGACATCACCCAACAAGCGCAATCGTACAGCCGTTTATTCCAATCTTCTCTTTAAACAACAAGCATTATGTCAAGAAACCTCGAACTCTTCGAACAATCTTCGCAACGCATACCTGGTGGGGTCAATTCGCCTGTGCGAGCCTTCGGCTCGGTTGGCGGCCACCCACGGTTCATCGAGCGCGCTCAAGGGCCTTATGTTTTTGATGCTGATGGGCAACGCTATATCGATTATGTGGGCTCTTGGGGCCCAGCCATTTTAGGACACGCCAACCCGGCTGTTGTTAAGGCCGTGCAAGAAGCCGCTGCCAAAGGCTTGTCGTTTGGCGCACCCACCGAAGCCGAACTACGCTTTGCTGAAAACATCATTCAGCGCCTCCCTTCAATCGAAAAACTGCGCTTGGTTAGCTCGGGCACCGAGGCCACCATGACGGCCATTCGTTTAGCGCGCGGTTACACCAATCGGCCTAAAATTATTAAATTCGAAGGTTGCTATCACGGTCATGGCGACAGCTTATTAGTGAAAGCCGGTTCGGGCCTGTTAACCTTTGGCAACCCAACCTCTGCTGGCGTACCAAACGAATTTATCCAGCATACGCTGGTACTTAATTACAACGATCTCGATGCAGTAGCTCAGGCCTTCGAGCGTTATGGCGACGAAATTGCCTGTATTATTCTCGAGCCCATGCCCGGCAATATGAATTTAATCAAACCCAAGCCGGGTTTTCTTGAGGGCTTACGCGATCTGTGCACCCAATACGGCGCCCTACTTATTTTTGACGAGGTTATGACTGGCTTTCGGGTAGGCCCACAGGGTGTGCAAGGGCTTAGCGGGGTAAAGCCCGACATTACGACACTAGCCAAGGTTATCGGCGGTGGCATGCCTTTAGGCGCCTTTGGCGGCGCAGCCGAAATTATGGACCACCTTGCACCCCAAGGGCCCGTTTACCAAGCCGGCACTTTATCGGGTAACCCGGTAGCCGTTGCGGCGGGTTTAGCAACCTTACAGCAACTTGATGCCGACGGTTTTTACGACAAGCTAAGCCAGCAAACGCGTAAATTGGTCGACGGCTTAAAACAACGGGCACAGGCGGCCAATATTGCTTTTACTGCCGACTCAGAAGGCGGCATGTTTGGTCTTTATTTTTCTGATGAAATACCTAGCAGCTTTGCCGAGGTATCGGCCTGCAACCTAGAGCAATTTAATGCTTTTTTTGGCGCCATGCTAAATAAAGGGGTTTACTTTGCGCCATCGGCTTTTGAAGCCGGGTTTGTTTCTAGCACGCACGACGACGATGTTATTAACACCACACTCGATGTGGCCGAAAAGGTGTTTTCTGACTTAGCAGCAAAACAATAAGCCAAATAAGTAATAGGGTTAGCAGTTGCTTTCTAGATAAGCAACTGCTAACCCTGACGCTTAAGCAGCGGGTGGGACAACAGCCGTAACCTCAATCTCGACTTTGGCTTCGTCTTCGATTAAGTCGGCAACTTCAATGGCCGTCATGGCCGGAAAATGACGCCCCAAAATTTCGCGATAATGGGTACCAATATCGCGCAGCGCGGCCAGATACTCGTGCTTATCAACCACATACCAGGTCATGCGGGTAATGTGCTCGGGGCCGCCCCCACCTTCTTTAAGCACATCGACAATGTTGCGCAAGGTTTGGCCTACCTGCTCGGCTAAATCGTCGGTTTCAAACTTCATTTGAGCATTCCAGCCCACTTGACCACCAACAAAGATAATGCGGCTGCCAGGGGTCATTTCGGCCATCGTGCCATTTGCGTAACCACGCGGTTCATCCCAATGTGGGGGCTGAAGAATTTTCATGTTTTTCCTCGAATTTAATCAGTTAAGGAGCTAATACGTTGTGTGATTGAAATTAGGTCGTATTAGTTAGTTTTCAACGGATTTCTTGCGCAATACAAACCGCTGCAACTTGCCCGTTTCGGTGCGCGGCAAGCTTTCTACAAACTCGATTTGCCGCGGATATTTATACGGAGCCGCCGTCTCTTTAACATGGTCTTGCAACGCCTTGCTTAACGATTCGGAAGCCTCAAAACCTGGTTTAAGCACAATATACGCTTTAACAACATTGCCACGTAGCTCGTCGGGCACACCAATAACGCCGCATTCGGCAACTGCTTCATGAAGTAATAAAGCATCTTCGACTTCGGGGCCGGCGATGTTGTAGCCCGCCGACACAATCATGTCGTCGTTGCGGGCCTGATAATAAAAGTAGCCATCTTCGTCGCAAGTAAACGTATCACCTGGCAGATTCCAGCCGTCGTGGACGAATTCTTGTTGGCGCGGATCATCAAGATAGCGGCAGCCCGTAGGCCCTTTAACAGCCAAGCGGCCAACCGTGCCCGGTGGCACGGGTTGAAAATCGTCATCGACAACCTGAGCAATATAGCCCGGCACTACTTTGCCTATCGCTCCGCGGCGAACTTCTGACGGCGGACTACCAATATAAACGTGGATCATTTCGGTGCCGCCAATGCCGTCGGTCATTTCGATGCCCGTAGCTTTTTTCCAGAGCTGGCGGGTAGCATCGGGCAAAGCCTCTCCGGCAGAAACCGTGGTTTTTAACGACGATAAATCGTGCTGATCGACTAGTTCTGCCATTTGGCGATAGAAGGTTGGGGCGGTAAAAACAGTGGTGACGTTAAATTGATCAACCAAGGCCAAAAGGCCGTCGGGTGTTGTGCGCTCGACCAAGACGCTAGAAGCGCCAACCCGTAACGGAAAGCACAATAAGCCACCCAAACCAAAGGTAAAGGCCAGCGGCGGCGTGCCACAGATAATATCGTCGGGTTGCATGGCCAGCACATGACGAGAAAACGTATCGCACATGGCCAATACGTCGCGATGAAAGTGCATACACCCTTTAGGTTGGCCAGTGGTACCGCTAGTAAAAGCGATTAAACACACATCGTCGATAGCTGTATCGCAGGCCTCAAAGCTACGCGGTTTGTTGGCTAATGCCTCTTCTAAAGAATTAGGCCCAGAGCCATTAAAATAACGAACCTGTTTAAGCGATTCGCAATAATGATCGGAATTGGGCGTTAAACAGTGCTCGATTTCTTGCGCGAGGCGTTGGTCGCAAAGCACGGCCTGCACTTTAGCTTTGTCAATAATGGTTTTCAGTTCGCGGGCACGCAGCAAAGGCATGGTTGGCACAGTTACCAAGCCGGCCTTAATCGCTGCCAACCAAGAAGCGGCCATCATTAAGTTGTTTGGGCCGCGCAGAAGCACTCGATTACCCGAAACCAAGCCCATGTCTTCGGTAAGTACATGGGCAATTTGATTGACTAAAGCAGCTAAATCGGCATAACTGATTGATTGTTTCTCGCCTGCCTCATTGACCCAATATAAGGCAATGCGCTCACCATCGCCGCGCGCTACATGAGCGTCGACCAGCTCGACCGCGCAATTAAGACGGGGCGGGTAAGCAACGTCTTTACCGTCGAGCAGCAGCTCGGGCCATTGCTCTAGCGGCGGTAAATTATCGCGCGCAAAACTGTCGGTGTGTCCGGATTTTTCCATGATTGCCTCCACCCTTTTTGGGTTACTGCGGTTACCACTTTCAGCAGACCTATTAGCAAATGCTTATCGGCTGCAAGCTTACTAAATCGTTTGCGACACTTGGTGAAGCCACGAAATAAAAATTTATCTGTCTGGAAATTGTTTGATAATTGCCCAACAATTACCTGACCTTAGCTGACAATTATTTAGTAGTTACACAACAACTGCCTGAATTTACACACTAATGACGAACTAGCGAGGCTTTAGCAGGCCAGCTAGCTTTGCGCCTTTAATAATTCGCGCGCAATAATTAGCTTTTGCACTTCTGTTGCGCCTTCGTAAATTCGTAACGCACGAATTTCGCGGTATAAGCGCTCGACACGTTCGCCCGAAACCACCCCTTGCCCACCAAACATTTGCAAGGCTCTGTCGATAATCCATTGTGCCGACTCGGTGGCCGCCATTTTTGCCATTGCTGCTTCTTGCGTTGTACGACGTTTTTTAACATCGCGCACCCAGGCGGCCCGATACGTTAACAAAGCAGCCGCGTCAATTTCGGTGGCCATATCACCCAGCGCAGCTTGCGTTAACTGCAAGTCGGCCAAGGTTTGACCAAACATTTTGCGTGAACTTGCGCGTTGCAAACCTTCTTGCAACGCCCGCTTGGCAAAACCCAAAGCGGCGGCTGCCACAGACGCCCTGAAAATATCGAGCGTCATCATGGCAATTTTAAACCCTTGGCCTGCCTCGCCTAAGCGCTGGCTTACAGGAATGCGACAATTGTCGAACTGCAAAGTCGCTAAAGGGTGGGGCGCAATAACATCGATTTTTTCGGCAACCGTAAAGCCGGGCGTGTCGGCATCGACCACAAAAGCGCTAATACCGCGAGCACCCGGAGCTTCGCCTGTTCGCACAAAAACACAATAAAAATCGGCGATACCGCCGTTAGAAATCCAGGTTTTTGTGCCATTAAGCACGTAGCTATCGCCATCAAGCTTAGCCTCGCAACTTAAGGCCGCAACATCAGAACCCGCATCGGGCTCTGATAAGGCAAAGGCGGCAATGGCCTCGCCTTTGGCTACCAATGGCAAATAACGCTGCCGCAAAGCGTCGGAGCCGGCAATAGAAATAGCACCACTACCCAAGCCCTGCATGGCAAAAGCGAAGTCGGCTAAAGACTCGTGGCGGGCCAGAGTTTCTCGCATAATGCAAATAGAACGCGAGTCGATCTCGGGCCAACGCCCACCCCAACTACCATCGGGGCCAGAAGCCACTGCTAGCTCGAGCCAGCCATCGCGCCCAAGAGCGCGTACAAGCTGCTGGCAAGCCGCGTCGGCATCACTGTAATCGATGCGGCTTAAGTTTTCACGACACCATTCGTCAAGCTCGGTTGCTAACTTAACGTGGTGTTCTTCAAAAAAAGGCCATTCGAGCCAGCTTGGGCTAGTCATTTAATTTCCTTCGAAGACGGGGCGTTGCTTAGCAACAAATGCCTCGTAAGCGCGGTGGAAGTCTTGGGTTTGCATGCAAATAGCTTGTGCCTGGGCTTCTGATTCGATTGCTTCATCTAGACCCATAGCCCATTCTTGGTGCATCATTTTTTTGGTAACTGAATGGGCAAATGTTGGCCCATCAGCCAAGCGCTGGGCTTGTTTTTGAACGGCTTCGAGCAATTCGCCCGATGGATGCAAGCCATTGTAAAAGCCCCATGCCTGACCTTCTTCGGCCGACATCGAGCGACCGGTGTATAACAATTCGGCAGCGCGGCCCTGACCAATAACCCGCGGCAGCATGGCGCAAGCGCCCATATCAGAGCCCGCTAAGCCCACACGAGTAAACAAAAAGGCAGTTTTGGTATCGCTAGTGGCATAACGTAAGTCGGAGGCCAAGGCCAAAATAGCACCTGCTCCGGCACAAACGCCGTCGATGGCCGCCAAAATTGGCTGAGGGCAGTTACGCATGGCCTTAACGACATCACCCGTCATGCGCGTAAAGCGTAAAAGCTCGGGCATCGTCATTTTGGTTAGGGGGCCAATAATTTCGTGAACATCACCCCCAGAACAGAAATTACCACCGGCTCCGGTAATAACAACCGTTTTCACGTCGCTTGCATACTGCAAACTACGGAATAAGTCGCGTAATTCGGCATAGGAGTCGAAGGTTAAGGGGTTTTTGCGCTCGGGCCGATTAAGCGTAATAGTGGCAACCTTGCCATCGTCGGAGCAAGACCACAAAAAGTGTTTCGCTTTGTAGTCGGCCATCGGGCGGGTGTGATGTTTCATCGAATGTACTTCTTGATCCATTGGATACTCCTGTAATGAGGGGTTGGTTTAACCAACCATCACCTCTCCTCCGTCAACCGGAATAGATTGGCCATTAACCGCATCTGCGCCAGGCTGGCAAAGCCAACCGACTACTTCGGCCACTTGCTGTGGCTGCACAAGCTTGCCTTGTGGGTTGTTTTTAGCCAGTTGCGCGCGGGCGTCGTCTTCGCTCATGCCCGTTTTTTTAATGATGTTGTCAATAGCCTCGTGAATGAGTTCGGTTTCGGTATAACCGGGGCAAACAGCATTAACTGTTACCCCTTTTTTAGCGCACTCGAGTGCTAGCGAACGAGTTAGACCAATAACGCCGTGCTTGGCCGCGCAGTACGCGGCCACATACGAATAGCCTACCAAGCCCGCTGTACTTGCCACATTAATAATGCGCCCCCATTGCTGCTCGAACATGCCGGCTAAGGCCACCTGAATGCAATGGTATGTACCGGTTAAGTTAACGGCAATCATTTGATGCCAGTCGGCTTCAGTAAGACGATCGAAGCGTTCGCTAGTGGCCTGACCCGCATTATTAACCAAAATGCTAATGGTGCCACGAGCTTGTACGGCTTGCTGAAAAGCCTGTTCGACCGCTTCACGCTGACTGATATCGCCAGTAACGTAACCCACCGAACCTAATGACTGCAATTGTTGGCACGCTTTTTTTAAGGGTGCCTCAGAGCGCCCCATTAATGTAATGCTGTGCCCTTGGCGCAAGAGGGTTTCGGCGATTGCATAGCCGATACCTCGTGCACCTCCGGTAACAACAGCGTGTCGGGTAGTAGTTGTTTCACTCATGCAATTAATGCCTCAGCGTAGGCTTCGGCGCGTTGGAAGTTGGTTTCGAGCTGCTGCTTGCCTTGGAAATACTGTCGTGGCCAGGTGATATCTTCATAACCAATACGTGCGGCTTCACGCAAAGTCCAGGCGGCATCAGCTAAGTGCGGACGCGCCAAAGCGCAAATGTCGGCACGCCCTGAAGCAATAATACTATTGACGTGGTCGGCTTCAAAAATACCACCAACCGCAATAGTGGGTATGCCTGCATCGTTGCGGATACGATCAGCAAACGGTGTTTGCCACATACGACCGTAAATTGGCTCTTCTTCTTTGCTAACTTGGCCAGACGAACAGTCGATCATGTCGGCACCAGCTTCTTTGAACATTTTGGCAATTTCGACAGCGTCGTCTGGGGTAAGACCGCCCTCAACCCAATCGTGAGCCGAAATACGGACGGACATTGGTAGGTTTTCGGGCCAAATAGCACGCATGGCTTTAAATACCTCGAGAGGATAGCGCATACGATTTTCGAGTGAACCACCGTATTCGTCGGTGCGGATATTGGTAAGCGGCGAAATAAAGCTAGAAAGCAAATAACCATGAGCGCAATGCAGCTCGAGCCAGTCGAAACCAGCCTCGATGGCACGGCGTGTGGAGTCGAGGAATTGCTGCTTAACCTCGTCCATTTGCTCGCGGGTAATTTCTTGCGGAACTTGCGATACCCCTTCGATGTATGGAATGGGCGATGCAGAGACAATAGGCCAATTGCCAGAATCGAGCGGCATGTCGGTTCCTTCCCAGGCCACTTTGGTAGACGCCTTACGACCGGCATGACCCAGCTGGATACCAATTTTGGCTGTACTGTTCTCGTGGACGAAATCGACAATATGCTTAAAAGCATGCATTTGCTCGTCATTCCAGAGACCTGGGCAGCCGGGTGTAATACGACCTTCGGGCGACGGACACGTCATTTCGACCATTACTAGCCCTGCCCCACCCATGGCACGCGAACCCAAATGAACCAGGTGGAAATCGCCTGGCAAACCATCTTTACACGAATACATGGCCATAGGTGACACCATGATTCGATTTTTTAAGGTGACACCACGCACTTTATACGGCAGCAGCATGGGCGGAACGGGTCGCTCGGACAACGAGCTGCTTATGCCAACTTTTTCGGCAAACCAGCGCTCGTAACCTTCTAGCCAGTCGGAATCGCGCAAGCGTAAGTTTTCGTGCGAAATACGCTGCGAACGCGTCAGCAAAGAATAGGTGAACTGCTCGGGATCGAACTGGGTATAACGGGCAACGTTCTCAAACCATTCGGTAGAGTTTCTTGCCGCGTTTTGGATTCGTAATACCTCGAGGCTACGAACATCTTGATAATGGTCGAGGCCCGCTTTTAAGTCGTAGCCTTGGGTGCGTAACGACTGCTGCAACTCGATGGCATCTTCGAGAGCCAACTTAGTACCCGAACCGATAGAGAAGTGCGCGGTATGAGCGGCATCGCCCATTAAAATAATGGGCACGGTGCGGCCATCGGGCAGCTCTTGATAGCGAACCCAATTTTCGCAAATTACGCGCGGGAAACGAATCCAGATTGCCGAACCCCGTAAGTGGGTTGCATTGCTTACCAAGGGGTTGCCATCTAGCCACGGAGCGAAAAGCTCTTCGCAGTAACGGATGCCCTCTTCTTGGCTCATGTCTTCGAGGCCTGCGGCACGCCAGGTTTCGTCGAGGGTTTCGACAATAAACGTTGACCATCCGGGCTCGAAACGATAGGCGTGAGCCTGGAACCAACCATGTTCGGTGTTAACAAAAGCAAACGTAAAAGCATCAAACACTTTTTCGGTGCCTAACCAAACAAAACGGCAGGCCCGTGTGTCGATATCAGGCTTAAAAGTGTCGGCATAGCGCTCGCGAACGCGACTATTAAGACCATCGGAAGCAATAACAAGGTCGGCCTTGTATTTAACCGCTACTTCTTGGTCGTCGGTAACCTCGGTGTCAAAAACCATGTCGACACCCAACTCAGCACAACGTTCTTGCAAAATATTAAGCAAGTGTTTGCGCCCGATTCCGACAAAACCATGACCACTACTGCGGATGCTGCGGCCTTGGAAATGAACTTCGACATCATCCCAATGGTTAAAAGCTTCTGCGATCCGTTCGGCAGAAACCGGGTCGACCTCGCGCAAGTTTTCGAGTGTGGCATCGGAAAACACGACCCCCCACCCGAAAGTATCGTGCGGGCTGTTACGCTCGATAACTGTCACATTATTTTGTGGGTTTTCGAGCTTCATAAGAAGACCGAAATACAACCCGGCTGGACCACCACCGATGCAAACTATATTCATGTGCTTTCTCCCGCCACTTGTCATGGCATTCGTGTAATTAACACTGAAACCTCAGAGCTAAACCTTAATACTTTAGGCTTAAACTATATCGCTAAAAAATAAGACTGACAAGAGCAAGAAGCAAGCTTAACTCCCGCTTCGTATTAAAATCGTTTAAGGTTGAATAGTCTCAGGTTCAAATACATTCATTCCGCCACTTGGCGGCAATATGTACCAAACTTCATGCAACAGCATTCTTTATCATGGCAAGCACACCAATTACCCAGCGCGTCGACCCTACTCCAGACCTCGAAAGCCGCGTCAGGCCAGACGACCACGCCGACCTACGCCTATGGTTGCGGCTGTTAACCTGCAGCACATTAATCGAGCACCATGTCCGCACAGGGCTGCGCCTCGATTATCAAACCACCTTGCCCCGCTTCGACCTAATGGCACAGCTCGAACGCGTCCCCGAAGGCATGACAATGAGCGACCTGTCGCGCCACATGATGGTTACTAACGGCAACATCACCGGCATTACCGACCAGCTCGAGAAAGAAGGCTTAGTCGAGCGGAATAAAATAAAAACCGATAGGCGCAGCTCTATCGTGAAACTTACCCCAAAAGGGCAACGACAGTTCAAAAAAATGGCACAATCACACGAAAAATGGGTTCAAGCTTTATTCGTTGGTTTACCCGATGAAACCCAAAGTCGTTTGCTTTCGGGCTTGGGCCAATTGAAAGAAATCATCCGTGGCAACCTTCCTCCTAAGCCCTAAGTAAGTTCCACCTCTCATAAACAGCGCCCTTAAGCGGCAAGGCAAAAGAACAATGGCAGTTAACCTCACCGTTCCCGATCGCGAAAACGTTTACCCCATCGAAGGCATTGACATCGGCATTGCGGCGTCCGGCATCCGCAAGGCAGGCCGCAACGACCTCACCGTTTTTCGGCTGGCGCCTTCATGCTCGGTTGCCGGCGTCTTTACCCAAAACCGTTTTCGCGC
>DATGSD010000097.1:0-12996 GCA_035302965.1 Burkholderiaceae bacterium
CAAAGAAGAAGGCGGTCGCCACACGCCGTTTTTCAATGGCTATCGTCCGCAGTTTTACTTCCGTACCACCGACGTTACCGGCACCATCGAGTTGCCTGCCGACAAAGAGATGGTCTTGCCTGGTGATAACGTCACCATGGAAGTTAAGCTGATCGCCCCAATCGCCATGGAAGAGGGCCTGCGCTTCGCTATCCGCGAAGGTGGCCGCACGGTTGGCGCCGGTGTTGTCAGCAAGATCGCTAAATAAGTAGTACACTGAGGGGTGGCTAGTTGTTGTTTAGCCACCTCCTGGCTTAAATTTCAAGTTAGGCCAATCCAATTATAGGGGTATAGCTCAATTGGCAGAGCGTCGGTCTCCAAAACCGAAGGTTGTAGGTTCGATTCCTACTGCCCCTGCCATCATTGCCTGTTAGCCAGGTGTTCTATAGCGGGGCTACTCGCCATATTATGTCGAAAACCAAGGTAGAAACCGTAAAAAGCACTGCTGACCGCGTAAAACTCAGCTTGGCAGTGCTTATTATTGTTGCCGGAATCATCGCGTTTTCAGCTTTTGATACTCAGCCGAACTTCGTCCGTGCCGGTGTCTTTATTTTAAGCGTTGTGTTGGCAGCCTTAGTGGCGTACACAAGCGAACCCGGTCGACGTACCATCAGCTTTGCACGCGATTCATACAACGAAGTCAAGCGGGTTGTTTGGCCCACACGTAAAGAGGCCATTCAAATGACGGGCATAGTGTTTGTGTTCGTTATCGCTATGGGTCTTTTGTTGTGGATAGTCGATAAAATTCTGGCCTGGGTAATTTACGGCCTACTATTAGGCTGGAACTAAAGGGCATTCATGAGTAAGCGTTGGTATGTCGTTCACGTGTATTCCGGAATGGAAAACAGTGTTCACCGAAATTTATTAGAACGCATCGAACAAGCCGAACTCCAATCGTCTTTTGGTCGCATTCTTGTTCCGTCCGAAGAAGTTGTCGAAATGAAGGGCGGGAAAAAATCGATTACCGAACGGCGTATTTTCCCAGGCTATGTCTTGGTCGAAATGGAGCTTACCGACGATACTTGGCACTTGGTTCGTAGCACTAACCGCGTTACCGGTTTTCTAGGTGGCTCCGGAAATCGACCGACACCAATTTCTGATGCAGAAGTCGAAAAAATCCTCTCTCAAATGGAAGAGGGCGTCGAAAAGCCGCGGCCAAAAGTTTTGTTCGAGGTTGGCGAAATGGTACGGGTCAAAGAAGGCCCGTTTGCCGACTTTAACGGCAACGTCGAAGATGTCAATTACGAGAAAAGCAAGGTGCAGGTATCGGTCACAATTTTTGGTCGAGCCACCCCTGTTGAGCTCGATTTTAGTCAGGTAGAAAAAACCTGAGTGTTCACCCCGGGAAGCTAAGAGCCTCTCTTAGCGTTTGCACCCGTAAGGAGTAATCGTATGGCGAAGAAAATCGTCGGATTTATTAAGCTGCAAGTGCCAGCTGGTAAAGCAAACCCATCTCCACCAATTGGCCCAGCACTGGGTCAGCGTGGCCTAAACATCATGGAATTCTGTAAGGCGTTCAACGCACAGACTCAGTCTGTCGAGCCTGGTTTGCCAATTCCTGTCGTGATTACGGCTTATGCCGATAAAAGCTTCACCTTCATTATGAAGACGCCGCCTGCGTCTATCTTAATCAAAAAGGCGGTTGGTCTTGATAAAGGTTCGGCTAATCCCAAGGTTGACAAAGTCGGCACACTTACCCGTGCGCAAGCTGAAGAAATCGCTAAAACCAAGCAGCCCGATCTTACTGCTGCCGATCTCGACGCCGCTGTGCGTACTGTAGCCGGAAGTGCACGTAGCATGGGCATCGATGTCGAGGGGATGTAAACATGAGCGCTAAATTAGGTAAACGCATGAAGGCGATCCGTGAAAAAATCGATCGCAACCATTTTTACCCCGTCGACGAAGCTCTGGCCTTGGTTAAAGAAACCGCAACGGCCAAATTCGACGAGTCCATCGACGTCGCTATTCAACTCGGTATCGATCCTCGCAAGTCCGATCAATTAGTTCGTGGCTCGGTGGTACTACCTGCAGGTACAGGTAAATCGGCTCGTGTGGCGGTTTTCGCTCAAGGCGAAAGTGCTGAAGCAGCTACCGAAGCCGGTGCCGATATTGTTGGCATGGACGACCTGGCTGAAAGCATTAAGGGCGGCAATCTCGACTTCGACGTTGTTATTGCGTCACCCGACGCAATGCGAGTTGTTGGTGCGCTTGGGCAAATACTTGGCCCCCGTGGCTTAATGCCTAACCCGCGGGTTGGTACAGTAACTCCCGATGTCGCCGAGGCTGTAAAAAATGCCAAAGCAGGTCAGGTGCAATATCGTACCGACAAAGCAGGCATTGTCCACGCCACTATTGGTCGTGCCTCATTCGATGTCGAAAACCTAAAGTCTAACCTCGCCGCATTGGTCGATGCCCTCAATAAGGCTCGTCCAACCAGCGCGCGTGGTGTTTATCTGAAGAAAGCTGCCGTGTCCTCCACCATGGGTGGTGGTGCACGTATCGAAGTAAGTACTTTGCTAAGCTAGTAATCGTTACTAGTTAAGTTACCAAACTTTGGGCTGCACCCGTTGTTTAGGGTGCTGCTGTCAAAGACCGCTGGAGCCTAACCGAGAATTATCTTCTCATTAGGCTTAAACAGACAAACCTTGTTGTCCAGCGCAGACGGCGCCCATGGAAGAATTCTTCAAGAACTCGACCAGGAGCGCCGCATTCGGCCGACACAAAAATGTTTTTTGTGTCATTAGATGGAGTGTTCTAACCGTGAGTCTCAAGCGTCAAGAGAAAGCGGTAGTAATTGAAGAGGTTTCTGCGCAGTTTGCAGAAGCTCAATCAGTTGTTATCGCCGAGTACCGTGGTCTGGACGTCGCTTCTATCACCGTATTGCGCAAAAACGCGCGTGAGTCGGGTGTCTACCTTCGTGTCTTAAAAAACACTTTGGTGCGCCGAGCCATCGAAGGCTCTGCTTTCGAAGGCTTAACAGAACAGCTGCGCGGGCCACTAATTTATGCAATTAGCCCCGACCCCGTTCTGGCGGCAAAAGTATTGTCCGATTTTGCTAAAACCAACAAAAACCTCGTTATCAAAGCTGGGGCGTTGCCTGACAACGTACTAGAGGCCGATGCCCTTAAGGCACTCGCCGAAATGCCCAGCCGCGAAGAGTTGTTGGCCAAGCTTATCGGAACAATGCAAGCGCCTGTTGCGAAATTTGTGCGTACGCTTAATGAAGTTCCCACCAAATTCGTTCGCGGCCTTGCGGCTGTGCGCGATCAAAAGGAAGCGGCTTAGCCGTAACCATGGGTCGGGATGCATAAGCGACACCAGTACTAACACAATTATTTTTTGGAGTTCTTGAAAATGGCTTTAAGCAAAGATGAAATTCTCGATGCGGTCGCTAATCTGTCCGTACTCGAGTTATCCGAACTAATCTCGGATATGGAAGAAAAATTCGGCGTGTCCGCAGCCGCTGCAGCTGTTGCTGTAGCTGCACCTGGTGCCGGTGGTGCCGGTGGCGCCGCTGCTGCCGAAGAAAAAGACGAGTTCGATCTCGAGCTTGTTGAAGCGGGTGCTAGCAAGGTTGCCGTGATCAAGGTTGTACGCGAAATTACCGCGTTAGGCCTTAAAGATGCAAAAGATCTCGTTGACTCTGCACCTAAAGTTATTAAAGAAGCTATGCCTAAAGCAGAAGCTGAAGAAGCACAGAAAAAACTGGAAGAAGCCGGCGCGAAAGTCGAGCTTAAGTAAGGTTTTTGCTGTTTGCCCGGGAAGGAAACGCCTTCCCGGGCTTTTGCGTCTCCAGAAAACCCTTAATTTTTGTACAACGCAAGAGTTGGGCTTTCTGGAGTCGTAAACCGGGGCCGTGGTTGACGGCCCATGTAACCCCTCGAGTCGGAGTGCTCATGCCTTATTCGTATACCGAAAAAAAGCGCATACGTAAAAGCTTTGCCAAGCGTGAAGATGTTCAGGACGTTCCGTTCCTGTTGGCAACACAGCTAGAATCATTTTCTTCTTTTTTGCAGGATAAAGTACCTGCAGATAAACGAAATAACGAAGGTTTACAAGCGGCCTTCAACTCTATTTTCCCTATCGTAAGCCATAACCAGATGGCGCGTCTCGAGTTTGTGAGCTATGCGTTAGGTGACCCGGTTTTTGACGTTAAAGAGTGTCAACAGCGTGGTTTAACCTACGCCGCCCCGCTCCGTGCGAAAGTTCGTTTGGTTTTGATGGATCGCGAAGTTAGTAAGCCGACCATCAAAGAAGTAAAAGAGCACGAAGTTTATATGGGCGAGATGCCTCTGATGACGGATACCGGTTCATTCGTCAT
Organism: Burkholderiaceae bacterium; assembly: GCA_035302965.1. Taxonomy (GTDB): domain Bacteria; phylum Pseudomonadota; class Gammaproteobacteria; order Burkholderiales; family Burkholderiaceae_B; genus DATGSD01. Next base: position 4,361 of record DATGSD010000097.1, read on the forward strand.
TAACGGTACCGAGCGCGTAATTGTATCGCAACTGCATCGGTCACCTGGTGTGTTTTTCGAACACGACCGTGGTAAAACGCACAGCTCGGGCAAGCTGTTGTTCTCGGCGCGCGTCATCCCTTATCGTGGTTCGTGGCTCGATTTCGAATTCGACCCTAAAGATATTCTTTTCTTCCGTATCGACCGTCGCCGCAAGATGCCGGTGACAATTTTACTGAAAGCACTAGGCTTAACCTCAGAAGAGATCCTTGAGCGCTTCTTTGAATTCGATCAAATCGATCTCAAAGACGAAGGCGGCATGCTCGAATTCATCCCCGAGCGCTGGAAAGGCGAGGTGGCTCGCTTCGATATTAGCGATCGCGAAGGTAATGTTATTGTCGAAAAAGACAAGCGCATTAATATGCGCCATTTACGCACTTTGCAAGAAGCCAAGGTCGACTATATCTCGGTGTCTGAAGAGTATCTTATCGGTCGTGTTTTGGCTAAAAACATTGTCGATCCCGACACTGGCGAAGTTTTAGCTAATGCCAACGACGAAATTACCGAGACCATGCTGGCCGAATTCCGCGACGCTGGCATCCGTGCGATCGAAACGCTTTATACCAACGATCTCGATCGCGGCCCGTATATTTCGCAAACCTTGCGTATCGACGAAGCCGCCGACCAGCTTTCGGCCCGTGTTGCCATTTATCGCATGATGCGCCCCGGAGAGCCGCCAACCGAAGATGCGGTTGAAACACTTTTCGAGCGCTTATTTTACAGCGAAGAAACCTACGATTTGTCGCGCGTAGGTCGCATGAAAGTTAATAGCCGGCTAGGCCGTGGCGACGATATCACCGGCCCCATGACCTTAACCGACGAAGATATCATTCGCACCATCGAAGTATTGGTCGAACTTCGTAACGGTCGTGGCCAAGTCGATGATATCGATCATTTAGGTAATCGACGAGTACGTTGCGTTGGCGAATTAGCCGAGAACCAGTTCCGTGCCGGTTTGGTACGAGTCGAACGCGCCGTCCGCGAGCGTTTAGGTCAGGCCGAGGCCGAAAACTTAATGCCTCACGACCTTATCAACTCGCGCCCAATTTCGGCAGCAGTTAAAGAGTTTTTTGGTTCCAGCCAACTGTCACAGTTTATGGACCAAACCAACCCCCTGTCTGAGGTGACACACAAGCGCCGTGTTTCTGCGCTTGGCCCAGGTGGTTTAACACGTGAGCGCGCCGGTTTCGAAGTGCGTGATGTTCACCCCACGCACTATGGTCGTGTCTGTCCTATCGAGACGCCAGAAGGGCCAAACATTGGCCTCATTAACTCGATGGCCTTGTATGCGCGCTTAAATGAATACGGTTTTCTCGAAACCCCCTACCGCAAAATTATCGACGGCAAGGTTAGCGAGCAAATCGATTATCTGTCGGCTATTGAAGAAAGCGATTACGTTATCGCGCAAGCTAACGCAGCTCTCGATGAGGAAGGTCGCTTTATCGACGACTTGGTTGCCTGCCGTCAAGCCGGCGAAACTATGTTAACGGCGCCAGCAAACATCGACTATATGGATGTTGCTCCATCGCAAATTGTTTCAGTGGCAGCCTCACTTATTCCGTTTCTCGAGCACGACGATGCTAACCGTGCCCTAATGGGTGCCAACATGCAGCGTCAAGCGGTGCCGTGCTTGCGCCCCGAAAAGCCTTTGGTAGGTACAGGTATCGAGCGTACCGTTGCTGTCGACTCGGGCACGGCTGTGCAGGCGCGTCGCGGTGGTGTTGTCGATCATGTCGATTCTGAACGAATCGTTATACGTGTCAACGACGACGAGAACGTAGCCGGAGAGGTTGGCGTCGATATTTACAACCTCACCAAATACACGCGTTCTAACCAAAACACCAATATTAACCAGCGACCAATCGTAAAACGCGGCGATCAAATCGCTCGCGGCGACGTGCTCGCCGATGGTGCGTCTACCGACTTGGGCGAGTTGGCATTGGGCCAAAATATGTTGGTCGCCTTCATGCCCTGGAACGGCTACAACTTTGAAGATTCGATTCTTATCTCTGAGCAAGTGGTTGCCGATGATCGTTATACGTCGATCCACATCGAAGAGTTAACCGTCGTTGCTCGCGACACAAAGCTTGGGCCCGAAGAGATTACTCGCGATATTAGTAATCTTCCAGAAGTCCAACTTAACCGTCTCGACGATTCAGGTATTATCCATATCGGTGCCGAAGTTAAAGCCGACGACGTTCTCGTGGGTAAAGTAACGCCCAAAGGCGAAACCCAATTAACACCCGAAGAAAAGCTGTTACGGGCTATTTTTGGTGAAAAGGCCTCCGACGTTAAAGATACGTCGCTGCGTGTACCTTCAGGTATGGTCGGTACGGTAATCGATGTACAGGTGTTTACGCGCGAAGGTATTGAGCGCGATGCGCGTGCCGAATCCATTATCGAAGACGAATTACGCCGCTATCGTCAAGATCTTAACGACCAATTACGTATTGTTGAAAATGACACTTTTGATCGAATTAAAAAAGCCTTAATTGGTAAAGTCGTCAATGGTGGACCGCGTCGCCTTAAAAAAGGTTCAGTTATTACCGCCGAATATCTTGACGAGCTTGACCGCTGGCAGTGGTTCGATATCCGCTTAGCTGAAGAAGACGATGCCATCGTGCTCGAGCATGCCAAAGAGTCACTCGAAGATAAGCGCCATCAGTTTGATCTTTCTTTTGAAGAAAAGCGTAAAAAACTTACCGAAGGTGATGAGCTTCCGCCCGGTGTCCTTAAAATGATTAAGGTGTACTTGGCTGTTAAGCGGCGTTTGCAGCCCGGCGATAAAATGGCCGGTCGCCACGGTAACAAAGGTGTTGTGTCACAAATCACACCCGTCGAAGATATGCCTTACATGGCCGATGGTACACCGGTAGACATCGTTCTTAACCCATTGGGTGTCCCGTCTCGTATGAACGTAGGGCAAGTGCTCGAAGTCCATTTAGGCTGGGCGGCTCATGGTTTGGGTAAACGTATTGCTGAGCAACTCGAACAAGAACGTGACAAGCAAGTAACTGCGTTACGCGAGTTCTTAGACAAGGTTTACAACGATGGCAGTAACGGTAATAAGGTAAACCTCGACAGCTTTAGCGATGACGAAATCATCGAAATGGCGAAAAACCTGCGCAATGGGGTTCCGGTCGCAACGCCTGTGTTCGATGGTGCCACCGAGGGCGAAATTACTCGCATGCTCGATCTAGCTTACCCAGACGATATCGCTGAGCGCCTCGAATTGACCCCCGACCGTACTCAGGCTTGGTTGTACGACGGTCAAACAGGCGAAAAATTCGAGCGTCCGGTTACCATCGGCCATATGCACTACCTCAAGTTGCATCACTTGGTTGATGACAAAATGCACGCACGCGCAACTGGCCCATACTCGCTTGTTACGCAGCAGCCTTTGGGTGGTAAAGCTCAATTTGGTGGCCAGCGTTTCGGTGAGATGGAGGTTTGGGCTCTCGAAGCCTACGGCGCGGCATATACTCTGCAAGAAATGTTAACGGTTAAATCCGACGACATCACGGGCCGAACCAAGGTTTATGAAAACATTGTCAAGGGCGATCATGTAATCGACGCGGGCATGCCCGAGTCCTTTAATGTGTTGGTGAAAGAAATTCGATCCCTGTCCCTTGATATGGATCTGGAGCGTAAATAATGAAAGCGCTACTCGACTTATTTAAGCAAGTCTCTCAAGACGAGCAATTTGATGCGATTCGTATTGGTATTGCATCACCCGAAAAAGTACGGTCGTGGTCGTATGGCGAGGTTCGCAAGCCTGAAACCATTAACTATCGTACTTTTCGCCCCGAACGCGACGGCTTATTTTGTGCAAAAATCTTTGGCCCTGTCAAAGACTACGAATGCCTTTGCGGTAAATACAAGCGGTTAAAACACCGGGGCGTTATTTGTGAAAAATGCGGGGTAGAAGTTACGGTATCGAAAGTGCGTCGCGAACGTATGGCGCACATCGAATTGGCCAGCCCTGTAGCACATATTTGGTTTTTAAAGAGTTTGCCATCGCGCTTAGGCATGGTGCTCGATATGACGCTACGCGATATCGAACGCGTTCTGTACTTTGAAGCGTGGTGTGTTGTTGAGCCTGGCATGACGCCGCTAAAGCGCGGTCAGATTATGTCAGACGACGATTACCTCACTAAAACCGAAGAATACGGCGACGACTTCCATGCTTTGATGGGCGCCGAAGCGGTGCGCGAACTGCTGCGCACCATCGATATCGACCAAGAGATCGAAAACCTTCGTGCCGAGCTTAAAGCAACGGGTTCTGTTGCAAAAATTAAGCGCATTTCTAAGCGCTTAAAAGTTCTCGAAGGGTTCCAGCGTTCGGGTATTAAGCCCGATTGGATGATTATGGAGGTCTTGCCGGTATTACCGCCCGAGCTACGCCCATTGGTGCCGCTCGACGGTGGTCGCTTTGCTACGTCCGATCTCAACGACCTTTATCGTCGTGTCATCAACCGTAACAACCGACTTAAGCGTCTAATGGAGCTGAAAGCGCCCGATATTATCTTGCGTAACGAAAAGCGCATGCTGCAAGAATCGGTCGACTCTTTGCTCGATAACGGCCGTCGCGGTAAGGCAATGACGGGTGCTAACAAGCGCCAGCTCAAGTCGTTAGCCGACATGATTAAAGGTAAAAGTGGGCGTTTCCGTCAAAACCTTTTAGGTAAGCGCGTCGACTATTCGGGTCGTTCCGTTATTGTTGTTGGGCCTCAACTCAAATTGCACGAGTGTGGTTTACCCAAATTAATGGCGCTCGAGCTATTTAAGCCCTTTATTTTTAGTCGTCTCGAATTCATGGGTTTGGCAACAACCATTAAAGCGGCCAAAAAAATGGTCGACAATCAAGAGCCCGTTGTTTGGGATATTCTTGATGAGGTTATTCGCGAACACCCCGTGTTGCTTAACCGCGCGCCTACCTTGCACCGCTTGGGTATTCAAGCGTTCGAGCCTGTATTAATTGAGGGTAAAGCCATTCAGCTTCACCCCCTAGTTTGTGCTGCCTTTAACGCCGACTTTGACGGTGACCAAATGGCGGTACACGTACCATTGTCGCTAGAGGCTCAGCTTGAAGCACGTACCTTAATGCTGGCTTCAAACAACGTTCTTTTCCCTGCCAATGGCGAACCGTCCATCGTACCTTCGCAAGATATTGTTCTTGGCTTGTACTATGCAACACGTGAGCGTGTAAATGGTAAGGGCGAAGGCTCACTTTTTGCCGATGTTGCTGAGGTTAAACGCGCCTACGATCATCATGAGGTCGAGTTACAAAGTCGCATCACCGTTCGCATTACCGACTACGAAAAAGACGAAAACGGCGACTACCAGCCCGTTACTAAGCGGGTCGAAACTACGGTTGGCCGTGCCTTATTGTCTGAAATCTTGCCCAAGGGCTTAGCATTTTCCGAGATCGACTGCACATTAAACAAAAAAGAAATTTCTCGTTTAATTAACCAGTCCTTCCGTCGCTGCGGCTTGCGCGCAACGGTTATTTTGGCTGATAAGCTTATGCAAGCCGGTTTCCGTTTGGCAACCGTGGGCGGTATTTCTATCGCCATGAGCGACATGCTTGTGCCTTCGGTTAAAGAAAACATCTTGGCCGAAGCTAGCGATGAAGTTAAAGAAATCGATAAACAATACTCTTCCGGTTTAGTTACTGCACAAGAGCGCTACAACAACGTTGTCGATATCTGGGGTAAAGCCGGCGATAAGGTTGGCCGTGCCATGATGGATGAGTTGGCTTCCGAAGCGGTCATCGATCGTCACGGCAACGAAGTCCGCCAAGAGTCGTTCAACTCCATTTACATGATGGCCGATTCTGGCGCACGGGGTTCGGCGGCGCAAATTCGCCAGTTGGCGGGTATGCGCGGCTTAATGGCTAAACCCGATGGCTCGATTATCGAAACCCCCATTACGGCAAACTTCCGCGAAGGGCTAAACGTACTTCAGTACTTTATTTCTACTCACGGGGCGCGTAAGGGCTTGGCCGACACGGCACTTAAAACGGCTAACTCGGGTTATCTCACGCGTCGCTTAGTTGATGTCACCCAAGACTTGGTCATTACCGAAGTCGATTGCGGTACAACCCGTGGTTACGACATGAAAGCGCTCCTCGATGGCGGTGAAGTTATCGAGCCGTTGCGAGCACGCGTATTAGGTCGGGTGGCTGCTGTCGATATTGTTAACCCTGAAACGCAAGAAACGGCCATCGAAGCTGGCACTTTGCTCGATGAGTCTTTGGTCGAAGTTATCGATGACCTCGGCATCGACGAGGTGAAAGTACGTACGCCATTAACTTGCGAAACGCGTTATGGCTTGTGTGCTCATTGCTATGGCCGCGATTTAGGCCGTGGTTCTATGGTCAACCAAGGTGAGGCTGTTGGTGTTATTGCCGCACAGTCTATCGGTGAGCCGGGTACACAGTTAACCATGCGCACTTTCCACATTGGGGGTGCGGCTTCTCGCGCAGCTGCGGCAAGCTCGGTTGAAGCTAAATCTGCCGGTAAGGTGGCATTTGCTTCTTCGATGCGTTACGTAACCAACCCAAGCAACGACAGGGTGGCTATATCCCGTTCTAGCGAAATCATCATTCTTGACGATTTGGGCCGTGAGCGCGAAAAACACAAAGTGCCTTACGGAGCTACCCTAGCGGTTGGCGACGGCGATACAGTGAAAGCCGGTCAGCGTTTGGCCAACTGGGACCCGTTAACACGACCCATTGTGTCCGAATACACGGGTCGCGTGCGTTACGAAAACATCGAAGAAGGCGTTACGGTAGCGCGCCAGTTTGACGAGGTCACAGGGTTATCAACCTTGGTGGTGATAACTCCGAAAACCCGTACCGGGCGTACAATGACACGCCCTCAAATCAAGTTAATTGATGACGATGGCAACGAAGTCAAAATCGCAGGTACCGAGCATTCGGTAAACATCTCCTTCCCGGTGGGTGCGCTCATTACTGTACGCGATGGCCAAGACATCGAGGTCGGAGAAATTCTTGCACGTATCCCCCAAGAGTCACAAAAAACACGCGACATTACGGGTGGTCTGCCACGAGTTGCCGAGCTTTTTGAAGCCCGTTCGCCAAAAGATGCCGGCATGCTGGCCGAAATCACGGGTACCGTTTCCTTCGGTAAAGAAACCAAGGGTAAGCAGCGTCTCGTTATTACCGATCTCGATGGGGTCAGCCATGACTTTTTAATTCCCAAAGAGAAGCAGGTTTTGGTGCACGATGGTCAAGTCGTTAATAAAGGTGAAATGATTGTCGACGGTCCGCCCGATCCGCACGATATTCTGCGTTTGCAGGGCATCGAGCCCCTGGCTTCTTACATCGTTAACGAAGTTCAAGATGTCTATCGTTTACAAGGCGTTAAAATTAACGATAAGCATATCGAGGTTATTGTGCGTCAGATGCTACGTCGCGTGGTTATCACCGATCCCGGCGACACCAGCTTTATTACTGGCGAACAAGTCGAACGAGCTGAACTCCTTAACGAGAACGATCGCATGGAAGCCGAAGGTAAAATTCCGGCAACCTACGAAAACGTTTTGCTGGGTATTACAAAGGCCTCGCTTTCAACCGACTCCTTTATCTCGGCTGCTTCTTTCCAAGAAACCACACGCGTTCTTACCGAAGCCGCCATTATGGGTAAACGAGACGAGTTACGTGGCCTCAAAGAAAACGTCATTGTTGGTCGTTTAATCCCAGCCGGAACTGGTATGGCTTATCATCAAGCACGCAAGGAAAAAGAGCGTCACGATGCAGCCGAACGCGAAGCAGCGCGTGCCCTCGAAAACCCGTTCGATGAAGCGCCTGTAACAACAGGGTCTAACGACGCAGACGACGCAGCTAATCCGTCGGTCGCTGAAAACCCTGACGAGTAAACTTGTAGTAACGCAACCCTGCCTAGCAATTTCTGGTTTATTACACCAAGCAGCGGTAGGGTTGCGACTTTCTTTTGTTAATCCAGACAGGTTTTAATGTTGCCCCTGTCCAACACGATGTTTAGGCCTCTTACTGGCATCAAATTACGGTAAGTGTTATAGTTATGGGCTGATCAAAATAATTGATCGCGTATGCAAGGCTGCTCTTTAATGTTGTTTTCGTGCATTGGGCGGTGTTTGCGTATACCGCCCAAGTTGTTTTTGCATCTAGCCTGTATTAAATAATCGCAAGCCTTGATGCGGTAGCAATGGCCTGGGCGTCTCTGAATCATTAAAAGCGTTTCGTTGCAGCAGCGAAGCGGATCAAAGGATGCGTAAAGGTTATGCCAACCATTAGTCAACTCATACGTAAGCCGCGTAGAGTTAGCCGCGCAGGAAGCAAAAGCCCGGCTCTCGAAAACTGCCCACAACGTCGTGGGGTTTGTACTCGCGTTTACACAACCACTCCCAAAAAGCCAAACTCAGCTCTTCGTAAGGTAGCTCGCGTACGCCTAACCAATGGCTACGAGGTTATTGCTTACATTGGTGGCGAGGGCCACAACTTGCAAGAGCACTCGGTTGTGCTTGTGCGCGGTGGTCGTGTCAAAGATTTACCCGGTGTTCGTTACCACATCGTGCGTGGCGCTCTCGACTTA
>DATGSD010000098.1:0-4168 GCA_035302965.1 Burkholderiaceae bacterium
CGGTGCTCGGGGTTGATTTCTAGAATAGGATTGACCTTAGGAGCCGGTTGGCCTGCCGCTTCAAGAATACGCTGTAAGTGGGGGCTAACCTCGCCTTCATCAACTACCACACAGGCTGGCGAGTCGACTAAACGTAGGGTAACCCTAACTTCTTTAACGTCATCGCCCAACGACTTTTGCAAGCGTTCGACTAAAGGCTTATAGGTTTCAGCAACTTCGCTCTGACGCTTTTTCTCTTCTTCGTCGGCAAGCTCGTCGAGGTCGAGGCCGCCTTTGGCAATGGACACCAGTTTTTTGCCTTCGAATTCGTGCAGGTGCTGCAGCATCCATTCGTCGACCTGGTCAGACAGCAAGAGAACCTCTATGCCTTTTTTACGGAAAATTTCGAGGTGGGGGCTGTTTTTAGCTGCCGCCCAAGTATCGGCCGTGACATAGTAAATGCTGTCTTGGCCCTCTTTTTGACGCGAGAGGTAATCGGCCAAAGAAACGGTTTGTTTTTCGGAATCGGTATGAGTGGAAGCAAAGCGCAGCAAGGCGGCAATGCGTTCTTTGTTGTTGGGGTCTTCGCCAGTACCCTCTTTAAGCACCGCACCGAACTCATCCCAGAAAGCGGCGTAGTCGTCTGGGCGATCTTTTGCCAAGGTGTCGAGCAAACCTAAGATGCGACGAGCCGACCCTTCACGAATCGAGCGAACGTCACGGCTTTCTTGGAGAATTTCGCGCGAAACGTTCAGGGGTAAGTCGGAGGAGTCGATAACACCACGTACAAAACGTAGATAAGTAGGTAGCAGTTGCTCGGCGTCGTCCATAATAAAGACGCGCTTAACGTAAAGCTTGACGCCACGCGGTGCGGTACGATCGTAGAGGTCGAAGGGTGCGCGCTTTGGGATATAAAGCAGCTGCGTGTATTCGGCCCGCCCTTCAACTTGGTTGTGCGTCCAGGCTAAGGGGTCGTCAAAATCGTGGGCAATGTGTTTGTAAAACTCTTTATATTGCTCGTCGGTAATTTCGGAGCGGGGCCGTGTCCAAAGAGCACTTGCTTGGTTGACGGTTTCCCACTCGGTGGTTTTTTGCATTTCGGAGGCTTTTTCGTCCCACTCTTCTTTGAGCATTTGCACCGGCAAAGAGATGTGGTCGGAATAGCGGCGTAAGATTTCTCTGAGTTTCCAGCCGCTTAAAAGCTCGTCTTCGTCATCGCGCAAGTGCAACGTTATTGTGGTGCCACGCTCGTCTTTTTCGATGGGTGTTAAGCTAAATTCGCCTTGACCATCTGACTCCCAACGCACGGCGTCGTTAGCCGCTAAGCCGGCACGGCGGGTGTCTACCGACACCTTGTCGGCAACAATAAATGACGAATAAAAACCCACACCAAACTGGCCAATTAAATGGGCATCTTTTTGTTTATCGCCAGTGAGCTGTGAAAAAAACTCTTTGGTGCCCGAGCGTGCGATGGTTCCTAGGTTGGCAACCACTTCGTCGCGCGACATACCAATACCGTTATCGGCAACGGTGATGGTGCGCGCTTTCGCGTCGTAATCGACCCGGATATGCAAATCGGTATCGCCTTGCATCAGGTCTGGCTTGTCGATAGCCTCGAAGCGAAGTTTATCGCAAGCATCGGAGGCGTTAGAAACCAGTTCGCGCAAGAAAATCTCTTTGTTGCTGTACAAAGAGTGAATCATTAAGTGAAGTAATTGTTTTACTTCTGCTTGAAACCCCATGGTTTCAGTTTGGGCAGACGAAGTATCGGGTTGTGTCATAAGGCTAATAAAAAAACTTGGCCAACTAGGCTGAGGCCGTTGATTAAAAATAAACCACTAAACGCATAAAGCTGCCGCAATTAATTTGGCGACATGCTACCTACAAAACATGGGGCCTAATTAAGAATTTTCAAGAATATAGCGTTGACTGTTTTAGCTTGCCAACCGCCAAGCTATGTAAACCGTTTTTTTACTGGCTTAGTTAGGTTTGGCTGCGGCACAAACCTAACTAAGCTGGTTGATGGCGCTTGAGAGACAAGGGTTGTGCCAATAAGGGGCTGACGGCTTCTACGCCTTGTACAATTTGCGGGTCGGCCAGGTGGCGCTCGAGTGCTGCCTCGTCTTTCCAGACTTCGATAAAGACCATTTCGGCCGGGTTTTCGGTATTAATGACAAAATCGCAGCGCAAACAACCCGGATCGTTGCGAATAGGCTCGACTAAGGGCTGCAGTAAGGCGCGCACCTCGTCGATAGTGTCTTCTCGAGCTTGGGCGGTTGCGAGAACATGGATGGTCATGGTTAACCCCCTGGTTAGCGTTGACAAGTTAACTGGCCGTGCGCTCTTGCTGCCATTCGGGCAATGGAAAGAGCTGATCGTACGCCCAATTAAAGACTAAGGCATAGCATAAGTAAAACACCGAAAACGAAATATCCATTAAAAACGCTTCCCACAAGCCAATTTGCAAATACCAGGCAAAGAAAGGCAATAGAAGCGACAAAATGCCAATTTCGAATAAAACTGCATGCAAAAGGCGCAGCAAAGGTGTTTTTAAGGTTGTGCCGCGCCAGCGCTGCATGGCGTGGTCGAACATCCAGTTATAGAAATAATTCCAGACGGTGGCCATAGTGGCTCCGACGACGCCTAGTACGCCAATATCGCTCATGGGTTTGTCAAAAACCCATGCCCCTAAAGGGATAACAATTAATAGCGCAATAATTTCAAAGCTTAAGGCGTGACGAATGCGGTCACCTAATTTACGCATGGTAAAGCGACTCTAGTAATGATTAAAACAATCGTAAAAGTGGTTCGCGGAAGGCTTGTGGCCACCGAAAAATTTTGGGCACAAATGCCTATGGTAGCAACTGCGCCAAGTTTATGGAAAGTATTGGCGATGCCAAGCGCATAAATTTTTCGTGAAAATTAAATTTTGCCACGCTTTTGCGTTATAATTAAAAAATTGCTTGCTTACTTTACTAAGCAACGCCCACCTTAGACAGATAGGCGCTAATACTTGGCGTAATTCTCTCGTCCCTCTTGCCCGGGTGGTGGAATAGGTAGACGCGTCGGACTCAAAATCCGATCCCGCAAGGGGTGCCGGTTCGATTCCGGCTCCGGGCACCAAAAACATAAAAAAACAGCTCATCCCCCGTTTATGATGAAGAGCCACGCTCACCGAATGGGCGCAGTGTCATACCCACCCAACAAACACAATCCGGAAGGAAACAAATATGGCCGATACCTACGTCATTGTTCACGGGGCCTGGCATACCGGCACCGAAATGGAAGCTGTGGCCAACCATATCCGTCACGCCGGTCACTCCGTACATTGCCCAACACTAGCTGGCAACCACCCCGACGATGACCGCAGCCGTATCGGTCTCGATGATGCCATAACATCTGTCGTCGATTATCTTGAACGCGAAGACCTTAATAACGTGCGCCTGGTAGGCCACAGTTACGGGGGCATGGTCATTTCGGGTGTCGCCGACCGCGTGCTGCAGCGCCTGAAGCGGCTGGTGTATGTGAACGCTTTTGTGCCGCTAGATGGCCAGTGCCTGAATGACATGGTCCCGCCTCACTATATTGAGCTATTCGACACCATCGCTGCCGAAAACAATAATTCTGTGATGCTGCCCTTCCCCATCTGGCGCGAAGCCTTCATCAATGACGCCGATCTGGCGCTAGCGCAATCCAGTTACGAGGCCCTTAACGCTCAACCATACCGTACGTTTACCGACCCAATTTCGCTTAAACAGCCGCTCGCTCAACTCGACATTGGCAAGTCTTACGTAAACTGCCAACAAGATACCGCCATGCCCCATAGCCACCCCTGGCACCCACGGCTCTCCGAACGCTTGGGCCTGTTTCGCTTAGTCGAGTGCGAAGGCAGTCACGAAGTCTGGTTTACCAACCCCCCACGCCTGGCACAAGCTATCCTTGAAGCCGGTCGCGATTAATAAGCCTTAATACCGCCCAATACCGTGTTCCTCCCCCCTAAATTGATGCCGACCCTCTGAACCACTGGCTCCATCTCATTAGAGGCTTACTCTTATTTAAGCAAAGCTCTGCAAAGGGCTCACGAACTCGCGACCCATGTGTCACCGAGCCCTGCATCTCTCACATCATACAAATAGATACATAATGGAATAGGCCTGAAATAAGGACGCAGTACACTGCCCTTACTGTG
>DATGSD010000099.1:0-3140 GCA_035302965.1 Burkholderiaceae bacterium
TGCCAGGGTTGGCTTCTAGGGTAATTTCGGCCCCCGACCAAATATTTAAGTATGCCCGCAAAGTGGCGAGCATTTCGTCAACCGCTTGTGCCGACAGCAAGCTTGGCGTGCCACCGCCAATAAATACCGAATAAATTTGACGCCCCCAAATGTTGGGCAAGGCTTGCTCAAGGTCGGCTCGTAGGGCCTCGAGATAGTCGCGCTCGGGCAGCTCGCCCTGCCACTCGTGCGAATTAAAATCGCAATACGGGCATTTACGCACACACCAAGGCACATGAATATAAAGTGACAATGGCGGCAGGCTATTAAGCAGCTGTTGGCTGCCATCTGGGGCTTTGCCCGTTTGGTTTAATAGGCTTTCAGGAAGCAAGCTGAATGTACGAGACATAAGAAACTAGGAAATGGTTTATCCGATGCTATGGCCTATACGGTGCAGTGGCCGATACGATGCAACTACACCGATTTTACTGTTTCGGGTGTTAATACCTTAAGTAATTTGCGCAAGGCATTGCCACGGTGGCTGAGGCGATTTTTTTCTTGGGCCGATAGCTGCGCAGCGGTTTTGTCTAAATGACGTAAATAAAACAGCGGGTCGTAGCCAAAACCGTGTTCGCCAAAGGCCTGTTGCGCAATTTCGCCATGCCAGACGCCGTCGCAAATAATGGGATGCGGGTCGGACGGTGAACGTAAAAACACCAATACCGTAACGAAATACGCCTGGCGTTGGGGCTGGCCCTGAAGTTGCTGCAGCAAGTAGCGGTTATTGGCTTCGTCTGAGGGCTCTTGGCCACCTTGGGCGGCATAGCGCGCCGAAAAAGTGCCGGGGGCGCCGCCAAGGGCCGGCACACAAAGGCCGGAATCGTCGGCCAAGGCCGCTAAACCGGTTTCGCGGCTGGCGTGGCGCGCTTTGGCCAAGGCGTTTTCAACAAATGTGGTGTAAGGTTCGGGGCATTCGCTAACGCCCAACTCGCCTTGGCTAAGCAGTTGCAAGCCACTGGGGGCTAATAGCTCAGAAAACTCTTGCAGCTTGCCGCGGTTGCTTGTGGCTAATACCACTTGTTTGTTCGCTGGCATCATGAGGCGTTAAGGCTTTGGCGCTGAATTTCGAGCAATTCGGTAATACCGTTAGCAGCCAGGTCAATTAAGTTGTTGAGTTGTTCGCGAGTAAAAGTGTGGCCCTCGGCGGTGCCTTGTATTTCGACAATTTGCTTAGAGCCCGTCATAACAATATTAATATCGGCATCGCCACGCGAGTCTTCTTCGTAATCGAGATCGAGCAAGGCCTGCCCATCGATTAAGCCCACGGCCACGGCGGCCACCTGGTCGTTAATGGGGTTTTGTTCGATTAAGCCTTTAGACTGCATGTATTGGCAGGCCAAGGCCGCTGCCACCCACGCGCCGGTAATGGCCGCGCAACGCGTGCCACCGTCGGCCTGGATAACATCGCAATCGAGCTGAATGGTATAACCAGCCAGCGCTTCAAGGTTAAATACGGCTCGCAAACTGCGCCCGATTAAGCGTTGAATTTCTTGTGTGCGGCCGCTTTGACGCCCGCGTACGGCCTCACGCGCACCACGGGTATTGGTGGCGCGCGGTAGCATGCCGTACTCGGCGGTAATCCAACCTTGTTGGGTTTCGTCTAAAAATGGGGGCACGCGGTCGAGTACACTGGCATTGCACAAGACGTGTGTATTACCGGCCTTAATAAGTACCGAGCCTTCCGCATAGGCGGTAAAGCCGGTTTCTATGGTAACGGGGCGCAATTGCCCTGGTTGGCGGTTTTCAAAGCGCGATATAGCAGAAATAGACAACGGTATCCTTTATAGAGAGCAGGAAGAAATGATACGCAGCATGACAGCTTATGGGTCGGGTCAGGCCCAGTCGGGGGTTGGCCGAGTAAATATTGATGTGCGCACAGTAAACAGCCGGTTTTTGGATGTTCACTTGCGTTTACCCGACGATTTGCGCCAAGCAGAAACCCGTTTGCGCGAGCAAATAAGCCAAGTGGTAAAGCGTGGCAAGCTAGAATTGCGCTTGCACTATGTACAAAGTGGACAAGCCACGTTGGCAGCCTTAGACGAGCCATTTGTTAACGAAGTGGCTAAACAATTGGCCGCGATGCGACGCATATTGCCCGATATGCCACCCCCAAGTTTATTCGAATTACACAAGCATGCCAATTTAAGCTTGGCCGACGGCCTCGATACCGAAGCCTGGTTGCCGTTGTGTTACGAGGCTTGCGAAGAAGCCCTGGCGCAATTGCAAGCCAACCGCGAGCGCGAAGGCCTGCGCCTGGCAACTGAAATGCAAGGCTATGCCAAGCAAATTAGTGCCATTGTGGTCGAACTCGAGGCCGCCTTGCCGCAAATGATGCAAGCCCATCAAGCAAAAATTACCGAGCGCTTGCGCGATACTCTAGCGGCAGCCCACCCCGACGGCTTTGCGCAAATTAGCGGCGACGAACTGTCGGCCCGTATTGCGCAAGAAGCCTCTTTGTTTTCCATGCGCGCCGATGTGGCCGAAGAATTAACCCGCTTGCGCTCGCATGTGGCCGAGTTGCACTATTTACTCGGCTTGACGCCCACCTCCGAGGCCGATCAAAGCTTGGCGCCCGCCCCCGCGGCCGACAAGAAAAACAGCACGTCGTCGCGCCGCAACGTAGCGGGCAGCACCGGTAAACGGCTAGATTTTTTATTCCAAGAAATGCACCGCGAAGCCAATACTCTTGGCTCGAAAGCGGCCGAATTAGCCGTAACCCATGCCGCCATCGATTTAAAATTGTTAATCGAGCAACTGCGCGAACAAGCGCAAAATATCGAGTAATTATGTGTTTAGCTTATATTGCCTATCGTACTCACCCCGATTGGCCTTTGTTTATTGCCGCCAACCGTGACGAGTTTCATGCTCGTCCTACGCAAGCAGCGGCCCCTTGGGAAAGCAACTCCGATATTATTGCTGGCATCGATTTACAAGCCAAAGGTACGTGGCTGGGGGTATCAACCCAAGGGCGTTTTGCCCTTTTAACCAATTATCGCGATCTTTCTGAACCAGAAACCGGCAGCCGCAGCCGCGGCTTTTTAGTTAGCGATTTTTTGCGTGGCGAACAAACACCGGCAGCCTATATGCAAGAAGTGGCCGAA
>DATGSD010000100.1:0-2269 GCA_035302965.1 Burkholderiaceae bacterium
CTGGGGCTAGCGAGTAATAAATTACCAGCCGATGCAATCGACACAACAATAATTGGGTAAAAGTTATTGCCGCGGCAAATGCGCTACAGTCTTTTGTCTTATAGAAGACCTAAGCAAACGCACTATTATAGCGGCTACACGTCACAATAGGCATTAACAAAACGCCACTTTACTGGTACGCAAGCGGGCTTGCCTACTTAACATCGGGTTTTATACCCTAAACAAGCCCCTATGTTGGCGGCCGGCAAACCGCTTATGCTTTAGCGTCGCAAAACAACCGAGTGTGTTTAACGAAGAACCACAAACACCATGCAAAGCAGCAACATTAAAATAATGCCACGGGTTAAGCGCGCCGCATCAATGTAACGAAACAGACGCTCGCCCACAAAATAGCCTAACGGCAACATTAAGGCCCCCATGCCGGCATAAAGAAAAACAGCCAGTTGCAGCCGGCCATCGGCTAAAAGTAACAGCAAACCAGCCAAGCACTGCACGGTAAACACAGCGGCCAGGGTGGCGCGATATTGCCGCACCGTGTAGTTTTGCGCACGCATTAATACCACTAAAGGCGGCCCGCTAACACCAGTCGATGGCAGCAAAGTACCGCTTAGTAGGCCACAGGCCAAGGTAGTAAAACGCGTTGCCCGAATGGCCACTTTAAGTGCAACAATTATTAAAGCCAGCGCCACTACGGCAATAATAATAATGCGCAGCACGGGTGCCGATACCAAATATAAAACACCCAAACCCAAGGGTAAGCCAAATACGCTAGAGGCAATTAACTGACCCGCCTGGGCCCGCCGAATATGCGCGCGTTCGCAGTAAGCAACCGTGCTATTTAAGACCAAGCCTAAAATAATTGATACGGTAACGGCTTGGGTAGGCTCGATTACCAACATTAAAAGCGGTATAAGCACCAGAGCAAAGCCAAAGCCGGTTAGTAGCTGCGAAATAATCGCGACAAAGGCGGCGGCAAAGACGACGACCACGGTTAAGATGTCCATCGCTGGCACTATAGCCTATATAACTTAGCTACCCAATTACTCCACGCCCTTACCGCGCTAAGCCCAACATTTTATTTAGCAAACCCACTAATTGCTGCGCCTCGGCCTCGCTTAAATTTTGCGCAATCCGTTGCTGATAGGCTGGCGTTGATACGGCCGCTTCTTTAACCAAACGGCAGCCTAATTGGGTTAAATACAAGCCCCAAGCGCGCGCATCGTGGGCGGATCGTACCCGCCGCAACAAACCTTTGCGTTCGCTGCGTTTGGCTAAATCGCTAAGTGTGTTCACATCGACACCCACGGCGTGAGCTAGCTCGGCTTGGCTGGCGCCGGGTAAACGGTTAATTGAAAACAGCAGGGCCAATTGGCGCGAGGTCGCTTCAAGGCTCGGGTATGACGCCGCGAACTGGCTTTCGGCGTAAAAGTGGGCACGCCGCAACAAATGCGACAGTAAATCGAGCACCTCGAAATCGACAGCTAAGCGGCTAGTAACCACGCCGTCTGGCAAGTGCTGCGCGGCGGCCTTAGGCTTTTTTGGCATGCGTGTCCTTTCGGCTTGGCTAATTACGTAACCGCCGAGCGCACCGAGTAGCGCGGGTCTTGCCACGTTTTATTGGCCAAGATGCTGTGCAAATGCTCGACGGCCGAAGCCACATCGGCAAAACGCAAATACAACGGCGTAAACCCAAAACGCATAATATCGGGGGCTCTGAAATCGCCCACCACCCCTTTGGCAATTAACGCCTGCACAGCCGGGAAAGCATGCTCGAAGCGTAGCGAAACCTGGCTGCCACGAAGGGCATCATCAAGCGGAGTTACTACTTCTAAACCAAAGCCATTGCAGCGCTCATTAACTAAATCGATGAAATAACGCGTTAATTTAAGGCTTTTGTCGCGCAAAGCGTGTAAATCGACATCGGCCCAATCGTCAAGCGCGCCGGCCAAGGTACGAAACGACAAAATCGCTTGGGTACCGGTTAATAACGATTGCACCCCCGGGGCGGCTTCGTACTGGGTGGTGAAATCGAACGGCCGTGCATGACCCCACCAACCCGATAAGGGCTGGCGCAATTGCTTTTGATGGCGTTGCGCCACATAAGCAAAAGCGGGTGAACCCGGGCCGCCATTTAAGTATTTATACGTACAACCCACGGCAAAATCGACCTCGCAGGCGTCAAGCTCGACAGGCATGGCACCCGCTGAATGGCATAAGTCCCAAATAACTAAGGCGCCCGCCTTATGAGCCAGCTGGGTTAGGGCACGCA
>DATGSD010000101.1:0-9729 GCA_035302965.1 Burkholderiaceae bacterium
GTGTTGTTGACTGCAAAGCCGCCAACACAGCGGCACGATCGGCGCACGGGTTAATAGGGCGATCGGGTCCTTTGCCCAATAGCGCTACCGACTCGTCAGTATTAATTGCCACAACTAAAGTAGCACCCAATTGCGCGGCCTCATCGAGATAAGTAACGTGCCCGCGGTGCAGAACATCGAAAACACCGTTTGTAAAAACCAAAGGCCGAGGATATTTCCCGTCGGCGATTGCTGCCACGCATGCGTCGCGCGGCAACATTTTGGCTTCGAATTGTGCCGCCATAAATAAAGCTACCTTCGACCGACTTATTAAGCAGGCGAGGAGCTAGCCTGAGCCGCTTGGCGTAATGAACGACGATAGCGGTTAAGGTCTTGGACGGTTTTGAATTCGTCGCCCATTAATATCGACATATTGTGCAAAATACGGCTGCTAACTTTGTTTTCCCACTCGGCATCAAAATTGATTTGGTTATCTAGCCAATTTTCGAGCCAGCCCGGAGAAGGCAACTTAGACTGCACAGTGTCTTCAGGGTACATCGATTTATTGACGTGTAAATTCGTTGGGTGTAAAGCCTGCGAGGTGCGGTTTGCCGAGGCCATTAAAACCCCAATTCGGGAAAAGGCATTACGCGCTTGTAAGCTAACGTCTTCGCCTTGCTCAGAAACGGCGCGACGCATATAGCGCAAATACGCACCAGCGTGACGGGCTTCGTCTTGAGCAACTGTTTTATAAATTGTTTGGATAACGGGTTCGGTGTGCCATTCGGCGGCTCGGCGATACCAATGGTTAAGACGGATCTCGCCACAGAAGTGCAGCATCAGGGTTTCGAGTGCTGGCGCCGGATCGAATTCGAAGCGCACATTATGAAGTTCTTCTTCTGTGGGAACAAGCTCGGGGTAAAACCGACGGAGGTACTCGATAAGAACAAGCGAATGCTTTTGTTCCTCGAAGAACCAAATAGACATAAAGGCACAGAAGTCGCTGTCGTCGCGATTATCACGCAAAAACATTTCGGTAGCCGGCAAAGCCGCCCACTCGGTAATTGCGTTCATTTTGATTGTGTAGGCCTGTTCGTCGGAGAGCTTGCTACCATCGAAATCATCCCAGGGAATATCCACACCCATATTCCAGCGCACGGCTTCCATCGACTTGAACAATTCAGGATAAAGCATATAAAGTCTCTCTTAAGTCTCTTCGTTTGAAGGTGCGGCTTAAGTAGCCGGCCAGACGAGTTAATAAAGAATAAGTAAAACTACTGGCCCATAAAGAACCAAATTAACATACCAATGGCTACAGCAACAGTGGCAGCGAAAACAATTAACAATCGATTAGTTTGTTCTTGGGTACGACGTAAGCGGCTAATCTCGCGATGAATCTCAGGAAAATGATTGTCACGCTCGAGGCTGGTGTATACCAAACGCGGGATTTGCGGCAAAATTTGCGACCATTGCGCGGCTTCTTGATTCAGCCTTAATCGTAAACCGGTTAAACCAATACGCTCTTGCATCCACTTTTCAAGAAAGGGCTTTGCTGTCTTCCAGAGATCCAGCCCCGGATCGAGCTCACGCCCCATGCCTTCGACATTAAGTAAAGTTTTCTGTAATAAAACGAGCTGCGGTTGAATCTCAACATTAAAGCGTCGCGATGTTTGGAACAATCGCAACAGTACTTGGCCCAGGGATATTTCGGCCAGAGGACGATCGAAATACGGTTCGCAAACGGCCCGCACGGCCCCTTCAAGCTCTTCTTCACGGGTGCCGGCGGGCACCCAGCCCGATTCAATATGCAGTTGAGCAACCCGTCGATAGTCGCGCCGAAAAAAAGCGAGAAAGTTTTGTGCCAAGTAATTTTTATCGTGTTCAGACAGCGTTCCGACGATGCCAAAATCGAGCGCAATATAACGCCCTAGGGTTTCGGGTTGATCAGACACAAAGATATTTCCGGGATGCATATCGGCATGAAAAAAACCGTCTGAAAATACCTGAGTAAAAAAGATTTCGACACCGGTTCGGGCTAAACGTTGTAAGTCGACACCGATTTCGCGCAAACGTTCGACCTGGCTCACCGGAATACCGTGCATGCGCTCCATTGTAAAAACCGTTGTTGCGGTATAGGGCCAGTAAACCTCAGGAACCATTAGTAAGCCGGCGCGATTGCTCTCAGCGCTAAAGTTACGCCGTAACTGACTGCAATTAGCTGCCTCGCGAACGAGATCAAGCTCATCGTGCAAATGTTTGTCGAATTCGGCCACCACCTCTTTGGGTTTTAAGCGTCGGGTATCACGCGCCACACGCTCGACCAAACTGGCCAAAATACGCATAAGCGTAAGGTCGCGCTCAATAACCTTAAGCATGCCCGGGCGCAAAACCTTAACGGCAACTTCGGTGCCATCGTATAGAACAGCAAAATGCACTTGAGCAACCGACGCAGCCGCCACCGGGTCGGTGTCAAATTGCTTAAACAACTGGTGCGGAGACGCCCCCAACGCGGCCTGAATACAAGCCGCTGATTGCTCGGATGGAAATGGCTTCACCCGATCTTGCAACAAAGCTAACTCTTGCGCCACATCGAGTGGAATAAGGTCGCGGCGGGTTGAAAGCACTTGCCCAAACTTAATAAATATTGGACCTAACGACTCGAGTGCCAAGCGCAAACGAACACCACGCGCCAGCTTAGGTTTACGCCCAAGCCGCACTAGCCACAACAAACGATAAGCTAAAGGATGGCGAATACTCGATAAAACGAGCTCATCGAGACGATAGCGCAGCGAAATAAGAATAATTCGAACCAGGCGAAAAAATGTCAACATAAGACACCCTGGCTGGAAGGAGGCGAGTTCTGTTCGAGCTTGCTTACCGCTTGTTCAAGAGCTTGTAATCGGCGGTTTGCGAGTGCTAGGTTATTGCGCCAATCGGCAAATGCTGGGCGGCCAAGCAATTGGTTTTGTTCGTAAACAAGATACTCTGAAAGATTCGCCCCCGAACGGCTGGCTACACGCCTTGCAGCACCGCGTAACTTTTGGGCAAACCCCAGCAAACGCACGGCCGCCACATCACCAACTATATGCGCTAGCTCATCTTCAAAGTCGAAAGACAAATTTGCTGCTAACTCGGCAACTAATTTTGCCAAGCCCGCATCGCCTTGGATAGTTAATAAACCCACAATGCCATCAAAACCTTCTTGTTGGTATGTCTCGGGTAATTTAAACAAAGCGTCGGCCGGCAAAATTAGTTGCACATCGGGCACAATCGAGCAATCACTAAGTTGCAATTGGCCATCGTAGCCAATCGTTAACAGCGCGATTCGAGTGCTTTTAGAAAAACCGAGAGCCACCGATTTACCCGAGTGGCGTTGTAACCGTTCGCGAGCCCATTCGTGCTGGCTAAGCAGGCGGTTAAGCAGCTGCAAGCCTAATGGCAAAGGAGCGAGAAAAGACGGAAACGGCGGCATGATTACATAAGGGTTTATCGGGAAAATCGAAAACTCAGCCCCCAGTTTAACGGTTTCGTTCGCGTTCGGCTTGCTAGACATCTAAGCATGATGGTTTGAAGGCAGCTGTTGAATGCCGGCCACCATCCAACCTGTCTGATCGGTTTTATGTAGATTCCAGACCTCGTTGAAGTGGACTGCTTCAGCTTGAGGGGTTTCGCGAATTAGGCCTGAATACCTAACGCTCGCCAAATAACCCTGCTCGAGCGTTTCTATGCCAAGTAGTTCGGCGTTTAATAGCAAAATTTCAGTATTTTGATTAGGCTGTACCATCTGGCTAGACTGCAGTTCGGCTAATAAATCGGGCGTTAAATACTGGCTAAGCTCTTGCCAACTTGCTTTGTCCCAATAAGCCTGTATGGCACGAAACTGGTTTTTTGCGTTTTCAAGAAACGCGTCGAGATCAAAATCTGCCGGAATAAACCAACTAGGATCGTGGGGTTGCACCACTTGCTTAGAACTTTCTGCCATTCGGGCCATAGGCGAAGCTGTTGTCGGCGCAGGCGACCTAACGGGCTGCCTGCCCGATGTTTGCGCCCCCAAGGCGCTGCGTTGCGCAGCTTGTGCTGCAAGTGCCCCCGGGTTACCCAGACGCCGCAACACAAAGCGAATTGCCATGACCGCAAGCGCAATAAACGCCACTAAAAAAAGCAGCTCGAAGAAAGCACCCGACAAACCCAAATGGGAAAGCAAGGCAGCAATACCTAAGCCCGCCAAAATACCAGCAAATGGCGCCATAAACCGAGACAAGCCACTGCGCTGCGCTGCGGCCGATTGCCCAGAAGCTCGGTTAACACTAGGCGTAGCCCGAGACGATGCTGCTGGCGTTGCGGCCTT
Source organism: Burkholderiaceae bacterium (assembly GCA_035302965.1). Classification (GTDB taxonomy): domain Bacteria; phylum Pseudomonadota; class Gammaproteobacteria; order Burkholderiales; family Burkholderiaceae_B; genus DATGSD01. The sequence goes on from DATGSD010000101.1 coordinate 4,328, forward strand.
AGGTGGCGGTACAGCACGACGCTGCTTCAAGATATTTGACGACTGTCGTCCAAAGCTTAAACCGCCGCCAAAGCGTCGCGCTTCGGCATCAAAAGAAGCCGTAAGCATCACCAAGGTTGATATCGCCAGAACCGCCATCGCAAAAAAACGGGAAAAACGTGACACCATATTATTAAAGCTCCTGTAAGTGGCAACTCGCAAACAGCGCACTATACCAATAACGGCTCAGAAAAACTTAATCGAGCCTAATACCTTCGTGCAACGCAACAACGCCAGCACTTAAATTGAAATACCGCACCTGCCCCAAACCGGCCTGTTTTAACATTGTCTCAAGGGCGTCTTGATCGGGATGCATTCGAATTGACTCGGCCAAATAGCGGTAGCTGTCTTCGTCGCGCGCAATACGACGCCCTAGCCAAGGCAACACATTAAACGAATACCAGTCGTAAAGTCGGTTAAGGGGTGCAGAAACCTTAGAGAACTCGAGCACCAAAAGTTTGCCACCGGGTTTAAGCACTCGGTGCATTTCAGTAAGCGCCGCCGCTTTATTGGTCATGTTACGTAAACCAAACGCAACACAAACCCGATCGAAGTACCGATCGGGAAATGGCAACTTTTCGGCATCACAAGCGACAGTAGGAACAATTAAGCCGACATCAATTAGCCGATCGCGCCCAACGCGCAACATGGATTCGTTAATATCGCTTAACCAAATCTGCCCATCGCTGCCGGCTTGTTTTGCAAAGGCACGGGTTAAATCGCCTGTGCCAGCGGCGATGTCGAGCACACGCATCCCTGGGCGGACATTGGCGCGAGCCACCGTAAACAACTTCCAGAGCCGATGCAAACCTAAAGACATGACATCGTTCATGAGGTCGTAGCGCTCGGCGACCGAATGAAAAACCTCGGCCACCCGCTGTGCTTTATCAGACTCAGCCACCGTTTGAAAACCAAAATGCGTCGTTTTAGTATCGGCGCCCGGATGGCTCGAGCTTTGGTCGGAAAGCAATCGAGGTTGTTTAGGAGCGGCCAGCTTGCGCACTGTATTGCTTAGAGCCGGCTTTTGCGTAGTCATGTATCAATACCCCATAATCGAATTTTATAGGCTGCAAGAAAGCAACCCATTCCATTTTAGGGTGTAATTGCCACCTTTGCGCTGCTTCTTGCGATACTCACTTGTTATTCTTATTTAAAAGCCCTCAACAACCACCAACCCGCCTATCAGCAGGCCGCTATGAGCCCAACCCTATTAGTTGTCGAAGACGAACCTGCCATCCAAGAACTCATTCGCTTAAACCTCGAATTAGCGAATTACAACGTTATTTGTGCAAACAACTTCGAAGAAGCTATTGATCAAATCGATCAATACAGCGTCGACTTGCTACTCGTCGATTGGATGCTACCTGGTCCATCAGGGCTCCATTTGCTTCGAAAACTACGTAGCCAGCCCCAAACACAAGCCTTACCTATTATCGTATTAACCGCTAAAGGAACCGAGCGTGACAAGGTAGAAGGCCTTGATGCGGGCGCCGACGACTACATAACCAAACCATTTTCACCAAAAGAACTTTTAGCACGCGTTCGTGCCGTATTAAGACGCCGTACCCCCGAACTTACTGACGAAACCATTACAATTACTACTTTAAGTCTCAATCCAAAAACCCACGAAGTTCAAGGTAACGGCCACCAAATAAGCCTTGGACCAACCGAATTTCGGCTGTTGCGCTTTTTTATGACCCACCCGGATCAAGTATTTACCCGCGCCCAACTGCTCAACCATGTTTGGGGCGAGCAAGCTCGTGTCGAAGAACGTACCGTCGATGTCCATATCCGTCGCTTGCGTAAAGCTCTAAAGCCAACCGCCCACGATGAACACATCCAAACTATCCACGGCACAGGCTACCGTTTCCGTCGCACACCACAAAGTTCCGTAAATAATCGCTAAACTAATACCTCGTTTCATCGTGGCTTTCTCTGCGTAGTTTCTCGCCGACCCCTCTGTTAACACATCATGCTCAAAACCCTCATCTCCCTTGGCCTCTGGGCTTTAGCCGGCTGGTTATTCGGCAGCTGGCTGGGCGAAACGTCGGGGTGGATTGTTTTTACACTCGGTCTAATAATCATGATTTTGGTTAGTGGCGTCCAACACTCGCAAATAACACGTTGGGTGCGTAATATCGAGCAACCGCCACCACCATCCGTTGGGCCCTGGGATAATGTACTAGCCGCGGTTTATCGCAAACTACGTAAAGACGAAACCACAATTCGCGATCTCGAGCGTAATGTTCAAGGCATTATGCAAGCGGCCGAAGCCCTACCCGATGGCGCCGTCACGCTTAACGACCGCATGCAAATTACATGGTGCAACCAAAGAGGTAGCGAACACTTAGGCTTAAACCTCGAAACCGATCGCGACCTCAGCATATTAAATATTTTGCGAGCACCAGCTTTTGCTAAATACGCGCGCCAAAGCCGTTGGCCCGAACCCTTGTTATTACACCTCAATCGTAATGGCAACCCTCGAGCCATCATGGTGCAACTAACCCGTTATGGTTACCGCCATTTTTTACTCGTCAGCCGCGATGTCACCCAACTCGAAAAGCTTGAAACCACCCGCAAAGACTTCGTCGCCAACGTTTCTCATGAGCTACGCACACCCTTAACCGTTTTAGCCGGTTTTTTAGAAACGCTCCGAGACACCCCTGACGAGGCCTTAACCCAAGAACAAAAAGCGCATTACAGCAACTTAATGATGGATGAAACTCGTCGCATGCAAGCTATTGTCGACGACTTGCTTACCTTATCGGCGCTCGAATCAACGCCCGCGGTAAGCGGTAAACCAGTTGATGTTGCTGCCCTGATAAACAGTGCACTCGAGCAAGCAAAGGCATTATCCGATGGTCAACACCAATTTATCGAAAACATCGACAACCGTATCAGCCTTATTGGCTCCGAAGCCGAGCTCGATTCCGCCTTTAGCAACCTATTAACAAATGCCGTCCGTTACACCATGCCCGACGGCATCATTACAGTAAGCTGGTATATCACCGAACGCGGTACGGCCTGCTATTCGGTGCAAGACACCGGCATCGGCATTTCTTCTAAAGATCTCTCTCGTATTACCGAGCGCTTCTATCGTGTCGAAGGTGGCCGCCCCCGAAAACCAGGCCGCACCGGCCTAGGCCTTGCCATTAGTAAACACGTAGCCTTACGTCACGATGCCGAACTTGAGATAGAAAGCCGCCTTGGCGCTGGTAGCTTGTTCTCGATAGAATTTCCTGTCGAGCGCGTGATCAATAAAACGTAAAGGCGCTAGCTAAAAACGCAAGAAAGTAGCACAGAAATGGCAGCGCTGAAATACGTAAAGAATTAAAGCATCTCAACAAAGCATTGCGCTGCCTAAATTAAAACCTATATGCCTGAATAAAATGTCGCCACAATAGACAAAACCCACATAAAAGAATCAGCCATACGAGTTCTGACAATTACAGTGCTGACGCCCAATCGGCCTGGAAAATCCATAACAAAACAGCCGTCATAATGGTGTAGCGTAGAAACTTACCAACAGCCATAAAAAATACCGATGGCCAAAACGCCAATCGGAACCAACCTGCCACCACACACAGTGGGTCGCCGACTAGCGGCAACCACGACAAAATTAATATCGGTGGCCCCAAACGATTCGCCCAATGCTCAAGCGTCTGATGCCAACGCCCCCCAACTTTTTTGCGGCGCTGTTGAGCCTTTTCGTCGCCATAACGAGCCTTAAAACTTTCATAGCCTTTCTCGGCCACCACACCCGTAAAATAACTAATAATGCCACCCAAAGTATTACCTACAGTACCAACCAAAACGGCTGGCCAAAACATCTCGGGTGCCAAACTTATGTAGGCAAAAACGGCGGGCTCTGACCCTAAAGGCAAAATCGTAGCCGACACTAGGCTGACAATAAAAATCGCGCTTAAACCCACCTGTGGCAGAGCTAGCGCGCTTAACAAGCCATAAATTGTCGTTTGTATCCAAGCTTCCATAGCGTGCTAGTTTAGCGGCAAAAACAATCAGCCGCATGATGAAGCCGTCTGTGGGGTAGCTGTCGGGTGGGGGTTCGACTTGGGCATGCGCCGTAGTTTTGACAAGATGGCCGGAAACAAGGCCGAAGCTGTTCGAACGCAGTGAGTTCTTCGGCCGCCGGACATCTTGTCAAAACTACGGGTAGTCGGGCAACGCCCGACCGCATGACTGGAGAAACATCCACCCGACAGCTACCCCACAGACGGCGGCCCCGCGTCGTAATGCCCCGCCCCTTATACAAATTAAAACCTATTTCGCCCTCATTAACTTTCATAAATACCCACTCTCGCTATGGTAATCTAGCCGCTTTGCCGCATTACTTTCTCAACCAGCACTATGACCACCCCAAACGACTATCTCAAGCGCATCTTAACCTCTCGTGTCTACGATGTCGCCGTCGAAACCCCGCTCGAATTCGCCCCTCAATTATCAGCTCGTACCGGCAATTTAATTTATTTAAAACGAGAAGATACCCAAGCTGTCTTCAGCTTCAAATTACGTGGGGCCTACAACAAAATGGCCAATCTAAGCCCCGAAATGCTCGAACGTGGCGTGATAGCTGCCTCGGCGGGCAACCACGCACAAGGTGTAGCTCTGGCGGCACAGCGTTTGGGGTGCCGGGCTGTCATTGTCATGCCCACAACCACTCCACGCCTAAAAGTCGATGCAGTACGAGCTTTGGGTGGCGAAGTGGTTCTTGTTGGCGAAAGTTTTTCCGATGCCGACGAGCACGCACAAGAACTTAAAAAAAGCCAAGGCTTAAGCTTTGTCCATCCCTTCGATGACCCCGACGTCATTGCCGGCCAAGGCACCATCGGTATGGAAATTCTCCGCCAACACCCCGACCCTATCGATGCTGTATTTGTGGCTATTGGCGGTGGCGGCCTAATTTCGGGTGTTGCCGCGTTCATCAAACAATTACGACCCGAAATTAAAATTATTGGGGTTCAAACTGATGATTCGAACGCCATGATACGCAGCATTAAAGCCGATCGCCGCCTAAAGCTTAATGACGTTGGTTTGTTTTCTGATGGCACAGCCGTCAAACAGGTTGGGCGCGAAACATTTCGTCTCACCAAACAGTTCGTCGACGATTTTATTACCGTCGACACCGACGCCATGTGCGCAGCCATAAAAGATGTGTTCCAAGACACACGTAGCGTCTTAGAACCAGCAGGTGCGCTAGCTGTAGCCGGCGCCAAACGCTATGCCGCCGAAAAAGGGTGGCGCCAAAAAACAGCCGTTGCGATTACCAGTGGCGCAAATATGAACTTCGATCGGCTACGGTTTGTAGCCGAGCGTGCCGACGTCGGCGAAGCTCGCGAAGCCCA
>DATGSD010000102.1:0-2455 GCA_035302965.1 Burkholderiaceae bacterium
GTCGATGCATTAGGTGCTGACAAAGTTCGAGCTTTTATGTTGGCATCGCCTTATACAGCCGATATTTCTTTACACGATGCGCATGAAATGGCTAATGGTTTGGGGGTTGATTACCACCAATTAAGCATTGATGCTGCCATGGACGTTTTCCAGCAGTTGTTAGCGCCTTTTTTCGAGGGCCTGCCAGTCGACACCACCGAAGAAAACATCCAAGCCCGTATTCGCGGTGTTATTTTAATGGCTTTATCGAATAAGCAGGGCGGTTTGCTTCTTAATAGCAGCAATAAGTCAGAGTTCGCCACCGGTTACAGCACGCTTTATGGCGATATGGTTGGTGGCTTTGCCTTACTATCTGATGTGCCAAAAACACTGGTTTATCAGCTGGCCCGGTGGCGCAACCAGCAATCGGCGGTTATTCCAGAGCGCATTATCGAGCGCCCACCGTCGGCCGAATTGCGTGCCGACCAAACCGATCTCGACAGCCTGCCACCATACGAAATCCTCGACGACATTATTTATCGCTACGTCGATCAAAACCAACCTATCGATACTATCGTAGCTGCGGGTTTTGAGGCCGACTTGGTACAACGCATCGCCCGTCTCATTCAAATGGCTGAATATAAGCGTCGTCAGGCGGCTTTGGGCCCTAAAATTTCGCAGCGAGCTTTTGCTACCGATTGGTGCTTCCCGGTTGCCAATACTTTTACGCCGCAGCCGTAAGCCATCAGCATAAAGCGTGGCGACATTCGTCAATTAGGAGTCTGTGGGTGAAACTAATCATCGCTATCATTAAACCGTTTAAACTAGATGAAGTCCGTGAAGCTTTGGCCGATGTTGCCATCGGTGGCATGACGGTTACCGAGGTCAAAGGTTTCGGGCGCCAAAAAGGGCATACCGAACTTTATCGTGGCGCCGAGTATGTGGTCGATTTTTTACCTAAAATTCGCCTCGAGCTCGTAGTTGCAGCCGATCGTGTCGAACCAACCATCGATGCAATTGTAAAAGCGGCACATACCGGCAAAATTGGCGACGGTAAATTATTTGTACTTCCGGTCGAGCAAGCGGTTCGAGTCCGCACCAGAGAAAGTGGGCGAGACGCTCTTTAAAGCAAGGCTAACGTTAGTATGGAACCCATCCGTTTATCGAAACTTATGGCTCAGCGAGGCTTGTGCTCACGCCGTGAGGCCGATTCTTATATCGAGCGCGGCTGGGTTCGGGTCGACGGCGAGCGTGTTAACCAACTGGGTATTAAGGTTTGGCCACATCAAAAAATCAGCCTCGAGGCACAAGCTAAGCAGCGTCAGGCAACACGAGCCACGATTATATTGAACAAGCCGGTGGGTTATGTATCGGGCCAGCCCGAAGGGCGTTACAAGCCAGCGGCTGCCTTAATTACGCCGCAAAACCAATGGGCTGCCAAACGCGGTATGCGTTTTCAGGCATCGCATTTGCGCGGTTTGGCTCCGGCCGGGCGCTTAGATATCGACTCGCAAGGCCTGTTGGTATTAACACAAGACGGCCGAATTGCTCGCCAATTAATCGATGAGCACTCTGATATCGACAAAGAGTACCTAGTACGGGTTACTGGCCGCCTTAAGCCAGAAGGCTTAGAACGGCTTAATCATGGTCTAAGCCTCGATGGCCAATTATTAAAACCGGCTCAAGTACGTTGGCAAAACAACGATCAACTGCGTTTTATTTTGCGCGAAGGCAAAAAACGGCAAATCCGTCGCATGTGCGAATTAGTCGGTTTAAACGTCGTGGGCTTAAAGCGGGTGCGGGTGGGCCGTATTGTTTTAGGCGATTTACCCGAAGGCCGCTGGCGCTATTTACAAGAAAACGAGCGTTTTTAGCTGGGTTTCTTAGTGTGTTTTATGGCAAAGGCGTCTAGGTGGTAAACTTCGGCTCATTCTCTTTATTGCTTAAAGGCAATGGCAGGCGCCATGGCCTGATTGGGTGAAATCCATGTTCGACTTTATACGAAATCATCAGCGTTTAATGCAATTTCTGTTGCTGGTGCTTGTCGTGCCTTCATTTGCACTAATTGGTGTTAGTGGATACTCGACCTATGTGGCAAACGACGACAAGCTTGTCGAGGTCGGCGACGCCTCTGTTAACCTTGACGAGTTCGACCGCATTCGGCGTAATCAGCTCGAAGATATGCAAAACCGGATGGGAGGGGCGTTTGATCCAGCGCAACTCGATACGCCCGAGGTTCGAGCCGAATTGCTTGATGCTTTAATCGACCGGCGCGTTATTGCCACCGAGGCCGAGCGCAACCGCTTTAATGTTTCCGATAGCATTTTGCGTGAATATATTGCTGCAATCCCCGATTTTCAGGTCGATGGTCGCTTTTCATCCGAGCGCTACAACCAAGTATTAAATGCTATGGGTTACAGCAGCCGCGATTTCGAAATGGGCCAACGCTACGAAATGGCGTTGCGTCGTGTACTCG
>DATGSD010000103.1:0-17272 GCA_035302965.1 Burkholderiaceae bacterium
CATGCGAGCCGGCTTGCTCGAGTAATTCGAGGGTGATGCGGTTATCAGGCACGCGAATACCGATAGTTTTGCGCGATGGATGTGAAACCCGACGCGGTACCTCGCGTGTGGCCTCAAGGATAAACGTCCAGGGCCCGGGCGTCGCACTTTTTAATAAGCGATACTGGCTGTTATTGACCCGTGCAAACTGAGCAATTTCGGCAAGATCGCGGCATAGCACGGTTAAGTGATGGCGTTCGTCGAGCCCACGCAAACGACGCAAGGCCTCGGCGGCATTTCTATCGTCTAGACGAGCAACAACGGCATAACTTGAATCGGTTGGGACGGCAACTAAACCGCCCTCGGCCAAAAGCCCTGCGGCTTGCTTAAGAAAACGCACCTGTGGGTTTTGAGGATGAACGGTAAACAATGTAGCCATAAGGACGGTATCCTTGTTTGATTAAAGTGATTTAAATACGCGTTATTACAAGCTAACCGTGACACGCTTGCACCCTACAAATAAGGGCTAGCCAGCCAAATAATTTTATTGCGTAAGCGCTTGCGAAACGGCAAGGCCTTTAGCATTTTTAAGCTTACCAAGTCGGCATTACTAATTTCGGCATCAATTTTGGCTTCGATTTGCTGCGCCATCTCGCGACTATAAACCTCGATGTCGAGCTCAAAATTAAGACGTAAGCTGCGTGGGTCCATATTAGACGATCCGAAATACGACCAGGCGCCATCAATGGTAACAAGTTTAGAATGGTTAAAATTACCACGTGTACGCCAGACATAACAGCCATTAGCAATAACTTGGTCTAATTGTGCCGTCATGGCGTAATTAACCAATTTAAGGTTGTTGCTGCCCGGAATAACAATATCAACCCTCACCCCTCGTCGCGCGGCCGTATTAATGGCACCGAGCAATACCACATCGGGTAAAAAATAGGGCGACTGAATACGAATATGTTTTTGCGCCACCGCAAAAGCACCCAACAACATATTATGCGTACTTAGCAGCATACGATCGGGGCCTGAGCGCACACAACGCGCTGGAACTCGCGGAGCTGGCGCATCCCAAACATCGCAGCGCCAGTCTTCATAGCTTAGAGCTTCGCGCGTTGTAAATTCCCAATCTTGGGCAAAAACTGACATTAGCTGCATAACTACTGGGCCTTCTACCCGAAAATGGGTGTCTTTATCGGTTTTTTCTTTCGCTATCGAGCTTAAAAAACTGGCGCGAATATTCATGCCCCCGGTAAACCCAATGCAGCCATCGATAACCAAGATTTTTCGGTGAGAGCGTAAATTGGCATATGGCATACGCATACCGAAGCGATTGGTCATAAACAAAGCAACGTCAACACCATGACGCCGTAACAAACCCACAATGGGTGGGCGCGAATATTTCGAACCAATCGAATCGATTAACACCCGCACCTTAACCCCACGATCGCGGGCCGCTTTCAGGGCATCGACAAATAAACGCCCCACGGCATCGTTGTCAAAAATATAGGTTTGCAGGGCAATGGTGCCTCTGGCCTGGCGAATGGCCTCGAGCATGGCCGGATAAGCTTCGTCGCCACCGGCTAATAGTTGCACCGAATTATCGGCACGCACAGGAAAGCGACTAACGCGATCGCCTAAGCGCCGCAGTGAGACAAATTGCGGGCTAGACATTTGTGCAATTTCGTCGTCGCTAACGGGCACATCGATCATGCGCGCATAATGCTTAAGCGACTTTTCTCGCTCGAGTGATATTTGATCGCGACGAATTCGGTTAATACCCGCAATAAAATAAAGCGTAGCGCCAATAAGCGGCGAAAATAAAATAATGCCGACCCAACCAATCGCGGCTCGTACATCGACCTTGGTCATGGCGGCATGTGTTGCAGCAACGGCCGCAGCACAAATACTAAACACCAGCACCAAATGCGGCCAGTACTCGTTAAATAAGGTTTTTAGGTCAATTAGCTCGGTAGACATCGCCGTTTAAACAATTTTTTTAGTTCGTGGTAGAATCTTGATTCTTGTGGTGAACGCAACGCTGCAATTCTGGCAGTCAATTGCATATCGTGCAAGGCAGTCCTTAGCTTTATTTGGTCTTTTCGGCTTTTTTTAGCTAGCCAGCCACTCACGGTATTTCCACAACGTCTTCCTCTATGGTGGCCGTAGCTCAGTTGGTAGAGCCCCGGATTGTGATTCCGGTTGTCGTGGGTTCGAGTCCCATCGGTCACCCCATATCAAACTTGTCTCGTTTTTTCTCCTAGTTTTTCTAATGCTAAATAAGCAGCGGCATTATGTGCCTGTGCTTGTTCTAATTTCGGAATCACTCCCAAAAGCGGCGCTGCTATACGTTGTTGCAAAGACGCGATATTTTCGGCTTGTAAGGCCATGTCGGTGTCGACGCTGTTGGCCACCCATGCCGCTAAATGCAGGCCTTGGGCTTTAATGGCCTCAACCGTTAATAAAGCGTGGTTAATGCAGCCTAAACGCAAGCCCACAACTAAAACAAGCGGTATTTGCAAATAACGCGCCAAATCGGCCGTGGTTTCTTGCTCGTTAATGGGTACCATAAAACCCCCAACCCCTTCTACCACCACCGCATCGGCATGGGTTTTTAAGTGTTTAAAGCACTCTAAAATCGGGGGCAAACGTATTGCTTTCCCCTGTTTTTGCGCAGCCAAATGCGGGGCTACTGCTTCAGGAAAACAATACGGGTTAAGCCAATTAATACGTTTGTGTTGGGCGAGTTCAGTAACTAAGTCGGCATGACTGGACGCCGCTAAATTTGCCACATCGTCGTTCTGCCAATGTCCGTTTCTTTGCTCGGCGCCCGAAGCAATCGGCTTCATGCCAACGGCGGTATAACCCGCCTCACCAAGGGCTTGCAATAAGGCGCAGGCAACCAAGGTTTTACCCACGCCTGTATCGGTACCCGTAATAAAAAAATCGGCGCGCTTATTAAACGACATAATTGTCCTTTTGCTCGACGTTTTTCAATAAAGGAATTAGTACATCTAAAAACCGATTCAGCTGATCGACGCTGTGCGCTGCCGATAAGGTAATACGCAAACGGGCTGTTTTTGGCGCTACAGTAGGCGGTCGTATCGCTGGCACCCAAAAACCCCGTTGTTCAAGCGCTTGCGAAACCTGCAGTGTTTTTTGATTATCACCAATCACGATGGGCTGAATGGCCGTTTCTGACGGCAAGAGCTTTGGGCTTTCAGCGCCACCAAACGCCGCTTGAAAGCGCTGTCGAAACAACGCAATTAAAGCCTGTAAATGTTGGCGTCGTTGGTTGCCATCAGGGCCGCTGATAATAGTAAGGCTGGTTTGCAGGGCTTGAGCCATAGCTGGTGGCATTGCCGTTGTATAAATGTACGAGCGTGCCGTATTAAGCATCCAATTAATTAAACGCTTATCGGCACAGACAAAAGCCCCAGCAAGCCCAGCGGCCTTGCCCAACGTACCCATATAAATAAGGCGCGGTGAGCACAAATTAAAATGCTCTAAAACCCCACGCCCATGGCTGCCTAAAACCCCAAAACCGTGAGCATCATCAACCAACAACCAGGCATTGTAGTGCTGCGCTAATTCAAGCAGCTGAGGCAAATTAGCAATTCGACCGTCCATACTAAAAACGCTGTCGCTAACGAGTAATTTAATGGCTGCCTGGCTGCTTGCCAGCATTTTTTCTAAGGCAACCAAATCGGCATGTGGGTAGACCTTGTAGTTAGCTCGGGCTAGCCGAATGCCATCGATTAACGAGGCATGGTTTAAACGTTCTGAGAAAACCTCAAGTTGGCCCTGAAACGCGGCACTAATGCTAGTAATTAACGCCAAATTTGCCATATAACCCGTGTTAAAGCATAAGGCCGCACTGTTGGGAATATGGTCGCTTAACAACGCAGCCAATGCGTCTTCTAATTGTTGGTGAGCGCGGTAATGGCCACTAATTAAGGCCGAAGCTCCTGCGCCCAGCCCATGCTGTTTAACGCCCTTATTAAGAGCGGTAAATAAGCGCTCGTCGTTGGCTAAGCCCAGATAATCGTTGCTGCAAAACGCCAGCATGGTTCGCCCATTAAGCAACACCTCGGGCCCGCAGGCGCTATCAACGACGCGTCGCCTGCGACTAAGTTGGCGCTTGCTAAGCTGGTCGAGCTGCTTATTTAACAAAGAAAATAAATCGACCTCCATAAACCGATTACACCACGGTGGTCGTAGTGCCCAAACACTGGCGCACAGTATCGACGGTAGCTGCAGCTAAATGATCAACTTCGTCATCGTTAAGCACATAGGGAGGCATTAAATACACGGTATTAGCAAGGGGGCGCAATAAAACTCCATTCTTGAGACCGCGCTGAAACACCGTAGTAGCAAAACGCCGACTTTGCGCCGCTAAAGAGTGCACATCAAAAGCAAAAATCGAGCCTTGGCGACGAAAGTGCTTGATTTCGTCGTACTCAAGCAAGGGCTGCAAGCCGGCTTCTAGGCGATCACCCCAGCGTTTATTGTTGCCAAGTACATCGCTGTCATCAAAAATGGCCAACGTTGCCAAGGCCGCCTGACAGGCCAAGGCATTACCGGTGTACGAATGCGAATGTAAAAATGACTTTTCGACTTGGCCACAAACAAAGGCGTCGTAAATGTTTGGCCGCGTTAACACAGCCGACAAAGGCAAATAACCACCCGTTATCCCTTTTGATAGGCATAAAAAGTCGGGCCAAACACCCGCGTGTTCGCAGGCGAAAAAACGCCCTGTACGCCCAAAGCCGACAGCAATTTCGTCGGCAATAAAATGGACTTGGTAATGGTCGCAAAGCGCCCGTAAGCGCTTTAAATAAAGTGGGCTGTACATAATCATGCCCGCGGCGCATTGCACCAAGGGCTCGACAATAATGCCAGCAATGTTAGACGCATTTTTGGCCAACAAAGCCTCGAGTTGCGCAATGGCTTTTAGGGCAACGTCATCGGCCGATTCGCCATCTTGGGCTTGCCGGGCATCGGGCGACGGCGCGCGTAAACCTTCACCAAGTAATGGCCCGTATGCTTGACGAAAAATAGCGACATCGCTTACTCCCATAGCGCCAACCGTTTCGCCGTGGTAACCGTCTTGCAGCCGAATAAACCCTTGTTTTTTGCTTAGGCCTTGGTTTTGCCAATATTGGTAACTCATCTTCAGAGCGATCTCGACAGCCGAGGAACCATCGGAGGCATAAGAGCAATGCCCAAGCTCGCCACCCGTGCGGGTGGCCAAGGCTTCGGACAGCTGCACAACGGGTTCATGCGTAAAACCCGCCAGCATGACGTGGTCGAGCGTATCGAGCTGGCGCTTAATGGCCTGGTTGATGCGCGGATTAGCATGACCAAATAAATTGGTCCACCAGGAACTAATGGCATCAAGATACGCCTTGCCGTTGTGGTCGTAAAGCCACACGCCTTGGGCGCGATGCACCGGTAACAAAGGAGTGTCTTCGCCAGGGTAAAGCACGGTGCAAGGGTGCCAAACGCTGCGGCGACTGCGCGCTGCCCAATCGCTAGAAATATCCATAAAAACCAACCAACACGAAAAAATAACAAACGTCTAAGAAAAACTTAACTGCTTAAGGCTTGGATAGCAGCAACTAAGCGCTGGGCGTGTGATGATTTTGGGTCGGCTAATACATCTAAAATGGTGAAATGGTCGCTGGCTTCAACTTCATAGTGTGCTTTAACCATTGGCCACGCCTCGTGTAATACCAGCGATTGCGCATGAAACTGCTCGGTTTCTAATTCGCCCACAATGGTGTAAACCTCGGTGGCTTCAGGGGCGGGCATGGTAACCGGGCTTAGTGCTTCGGCCCGTTCTTGGTCTAGCCCTAAAGCATTGTTAACCGACGACGGCAACAACGGCGGTAAATCGTGCACCCCACTAACTGAAAAAACCTGCCGCACCGGGTTTAAACCATCTAGGCCTTGGGCAGCATCAGCCGCCAATGTGCTAACTAAATGGCCACCAGCCGAATGTCCCATTAGGCTTATGGCATCGGCATTGTACTCATACTCGGAAGCACGATTTTGCAACCAAGCTAACATGGCACGCATTTCGGCCACCATCTCTTCGATACGAGCATCGGGCGCTAACGAGTAATTAGGTAAAGCCACATTAATGCCAGCCTCAATAAACGGCCTTGCTAAGAAACTAACATCGGCCTTATCGCCCCCTTGCCAATAGCCCCCATGCACAAAAATAAATAGCGGCCTATTGGCTTCTGAGCTTTTATACAAATCGAGCGTTTGCAAGGGTTGATCGCCGTACGCTAAATCGAGGATAGGCGAAAACTCTTGTTTTAAGGGCTTGCCTTTTTCTAGCCAACCTTCTCGTTGCTGCGGGTAATGCGGAAAAGCGGCCCGCAAATTGTATTGACGCTCAGCTTGATCGGCTGGGCAAACCACCCGACCATTAACAATAGCCTTATGCTGCATTTAATGTCTCCATAAACAAAAGCCCGCACCAATGGCGCGGGCTAATAGACTGTACAACGCTCCATTACGATAGCAAAGCTGCAAAATTAGCAGGCAAAGCAGTCGCTAAACCTAATGGTGCTATGCCGTAGCCTTTTGCTGTTTAACCAAATCGAGAGCCACATCGACAATCATGTCTTCTTGGCCGCCAACCATACGACGGCGACCGAGCTCGACCAAAATATCGACGGTAGAAATGCCGTAGCGTTCGGATGCCGCTTCGGCGTGGCGCAAGAAGCTAGAATAAACGCCGGCGTAGCCTAATGCAAGGGTTTCGCGATCGACACGAACCGGACGATCTTGCAAGGGTCGGACAATATCGTCGGCCGCATCCATAAGCGTGTATAAATCGCAGCCATGGTTCCAGCCCATGCGCTCGGCCGCCGCAATAAAGACTTCGAGAGGAGCATTACCTGCACCCGCACCCATGCCAGCCAAGCTGGCATCGATACGATCGCAGCCTTCTTCGACGGCAACAATAGAATTAGCAACCCCTAACGACAAGTTATGGTGGGCATGCATGCCGGTTTCGGTTTCGGGCTTGAGTACTGCTTTTAAAGCACGGAAACGATCGCGTACATCGTTCATGTTAAGGGCCCCACCCGAGTCGACAACATAAATACAGGTTGCGCCATAGCTTTCCATTAACTTGGCCTGTTCGGCTAGTTTTTCGGGCTCAATCATGTGGCTCATCATTAAAAAGCCAACGGTATCCATGCCTAATTCGCGGGCAAACTCGATATGCTGTTTAGAGATATCGGCTTCGGTGCAATGCGTTGCGACGCGCACAACCCGTGCCCCTGCGTCGTAGGCGGCACGCAAATCGTTTACCGTACCCACCCCCGGAATTAATAAGGTGGCTACTTTAGCGTGCTTTACTGTATCGGCAACCGCTTCTAACCACTCGAGGTCGGTGTGGGCACCAAAACCGTAGTTAAAACTAGAACCGGCCAGCCCATCGCCATGAGCAACTTCGATAGAATCGACACGAGCATCGTCAAGCGCTTGGGCAATTTGTTTGACGTTATCGATGCTGTATTGATGCCGAATGGCATGGCTGCCATCGCGCAGCGTAACGTCAGAGATATACAATTTTTTATCAGTCATCTGAAGACTCCGTTTACACAAGCGTTAAGCAGTTACGCTTAGGCGAGTGCTTGCCAAGCGCTCGGCACATGCTAAAGCGGCCGAGGTCATGATATCGAGGTTACCAGCGTAGGCGGGTAAATAATGCGCAGCACCTTCAACCTCGAGGAACACCGATGTTTTAAGACCGGTGACCTTGCCAAGGCCAGGTACGTTAAGCGGCTGGCTTTCGTCGAATAAATCGAACTGCACATCTTGTTTTAGACGAAAACCCGGTACATATTGCTGCACTTCGGCCACCATTTGCTGAATACTTTCAGCAATGGCCGATTCTTCGGCTGGATCAGATAAGGTAAAAATGGTGTCGCGCATAATTAGCGGAGGTTCGGCCGGGTTTAAGATAATAATGGCTTTACCCTCGGTTGCACCGCCTAAAACCTTAATGGCGTTTGATGTTGTTTCGGTGAACTCGTCGATATTGGCCCGAGTACCGGGGCCGGCAGAGCGACTAGAAATTGACGCGATAATTTCAGCGTAATGAACTTTAGCCACCCGTGCTACAGCGTGCACAATGGGGATGGTAGCCTGGCCACCACATGTAACCATATTAATATTGGTGGCATCGAGTTTTTCGTCAAGATTAATGGCCGGAATAACATAAGGCCCAATAGCGGCCGGTGTTAGGTCAATAACCTGTACACCATGTTTTTGCAAAACTTCGTTGTGGTGTTTGTGAGCACCAGCCGATGTGGCATCAAAAACAATACGAATATCCGAAAATTCGGGCATGGCAAGCAAACCGTCGATGCCTTCGGCGGTTGTGGCTACCCCTAAGCGTTCTGCACGCGCCAAGCCATCAGAGCTAGGGTCGATACCAACTAGGGCACCCATCTCGATGTGTTTTGCATTGCGCAGCACCTTAATCATTAAATCGGTGCCAATATTGCCCGAGCCGATAATAGCGGCTTTAACTTTAGATTGAGTCATGACGGTTCCTTTGCTTAAAAAGGTAGTGGGTGCCTAAGCGGGCAAGCCTGGCTGCCCCACTACCAAGCGAATCGCACCCGAAGGTGCGCCGTTGGTGCTAGTAATAGGTTGACGCTAAACTAAATTAAACGAGCCTAGCGTTAACAAAACACACCAACAAAACTTTTAGGTAAACCGGATCGAAATCGAGCCGAGGTCTTGGAAGCGAATAGAGATATTGTCGCCTTTTTCGACCGCAACGGCTTCGGTAACAGCGCCGGTTAAAATTAGGGTTCCCGCAGGAATTTCTTCGCCGCGTGCGCCCAACATATTGGCCAGCATGGCCACACTTTGTGCCGGATGACCCAACACAGCTGCACCCGCAGCGGTTGTTACCACCTCGCCATTTTTCTCGAGCACAACCCCAAGGTTTTTAAGGTCGAGCCCCAGATGGTTTCGGGGTGTGCCCCCAACTACATAACGAGCTGCCGAGGTATTGTCGGCCACAACACTTTTAAGATCGAATTTAAAATCGCGATAGCGCGAATCGATAACTTCGAGTGCGGGCAGCACAAAATCGGTAGCAGCTAAAACTGCACCTATATGGCAGCCAGGGCCTTTTAAGGGCTTTTTCGTGACAAAGGCAATTTCAGCCTCGACACGGGGATGAATTAACTTAGATGTATCGCATTCGCCGCCATCGGGAACCATGCCGTAATCGGTTAAAAAGCCCCGCACAGGCTCGGTTACCCCCATTTGCTTCATTTTAGCGTACGAGGTTAGGCCCATTTTTAAGCCAGCAACCCGATCGCCGCGTGCAATTTTAATGTCGCGAATAGCGTCTTGAATGGCATAGGCGTCATCCCATGTCATGTCGGGGTGGTCGTCGGTAATTTTGACGACATCGCGTGTTTGCATTTCGGCCTCATCGAGGTGTGCGGCCAATTTTTTTATGGTGGCAGAATCTAAAGCCATTGAATCTTTCCTATTATGATTTATACAAAACGGATGCCAGCCGACCCTATGCCGCCTAAGGTGATACGCAAATTACAAGGCGCATCGATAGGCACCATAGCAGCCAACGAGCCTGACAAGATGACTTCGCCAGCACTTAGGCCAATTCCTAAGCGCCCTAAGGTATTGGCCAACCACGCAACGGCGTTCGCCGGATGACCTAAAGCCGCCGCGCCGGCACCGGTTAAAACGGGCTCGCCGTCTTTTTCGAGCGTCATGCCAACCGTCGACAAGTCGATTTGACGCGGGTCGGCGGCGGCATCACCCAATACAAACAACGCCGATGAAGCGTTGTCGGCTACGGTATCTTGAATTTTGATCTTCCAGTCGCGCACGCGTGAGTCGACAATTTCGAAGCACGGCAAAACATATTCGGTGGCGCGCAAAACATCGGCAGCCGTAACACCAGGCCCCTCTAGGTCGTGCTTAAGAATGAAGGCGATTTCGCCCTCGGCCTTGGGCGCAATTAAAGAATCGAGAGCAACAGCTTCGCCATCGCCGCAAATCATGCCAGAAGTTAAATGCCCAAAATCGGGCTCGTTAACCTTGAGCATATTCATAACGGCTTTGCTTGTAAGCCCAATTTTTTTACCAACAATATGCTCGTTACGCTCTTGTAAACGGCGCTCGATCATGCGCAACTGAATGGCGTAGGCGTCTTCGATGGTAATAGAAGGCTCGTGATCGGTAATAGGATCGATAGGATCACCGGTATCGAGTGCTTCGTAAAGCTTGTCGCCATACTGCTGGATTTTTTGCTTATCCATTCGTGAAACCTTATTAACGTCGGTTGAAATGGTTGTTTGCCCAAGCGTGCTAAAGCCTGGCTTGGGCAAACGCCCCCTTTAATACTTGACGCAAACGTTGCGTAGCTCGGTGTAGAACTCGAGCGCATGCACACCACCTTCGCGCCCAATACCCGATTGCTTGGCACCACCAAACGACGTACGTAAATCGCGTAAAAACCAAGAATTTACCCAGCAAATACCAACATCGAGTTGACCCGCAACTCGGTTAGCCACACTGAGGTTTTCGGTCCAGACCGAAGCGGCCAAGCCGTATTTGGTGTCGTTAGCCAAGGCGATAACCTCTTCTTCGGTATCGAAAGGCGAAATATGACAGCAAGGCCCGAAAATTTCTTCGCGGTTGATACGGGCATCAGGCGATAAACCCGTCCAGATTGTGGGCTGTACCCACGCGCCATCTTTGTACTCGTCGGGCATATCGGGTACGCCGCCACCCGTAACCACCGTAGCGCCCTCTTCGCGCGCTAAATCGTAGTAACTGAGAACTTTTTTGCGATGAACTTGGGAAACTAGCGGCCCGATAGACGTGGAAGCATCGTAAGGATCGCCCATTTTCATGGCTTCGGCGCGCTCTTTAAGAGCGGCCACAAAACGATCGAAGATGGGACGCTGGACATAAACCCGCTCGGTGCCCAAACAAACTTGGCCGCAGTTTTCGAAAGAAGAGCGGGCTATGCCAGCGACGGCCTTATCGAAATCGGCGTCGGCAAACACAATGCCAGGGTTTTTGCCGCCTAACTCGAAGGACACAGGACGCACACCCACAGCAGCGGCTTTCATGATGGCTTCGCCTGTGACGGTTTCACCGGTAAATGTAATGCCATCAACCCCGGGGTGTTCGCTAAGAAACTGGCCAGCCGAATCGGGGCCAAAACCATGGACCACGTTGTAGACGCCATCGGGCATGCCGACTTCGGTCATGACTTCGCCCAACAAGGTAGCGGTGGCGGGCGTATCTTCTGAAGGCTTAACTACGACGGTATTACCACAAGCCAAGGCGGGACCGACCTTCCAGGTCATGAGTAATAAAGGAAGGTTCCAGGGACAAATAACGGCAATAACGCCACGCGGGCGACGGATACCGTAATTAAGGGCACGACCACCATCGGGAGTGTCCATTTCCCAGGTTTCGTTGGGCACGTTACGGATAAGGTCGGCGAACATTTTGAAATTAGCGGCCCCACGCGGGATATCGACACGGCTGGCCAAAGAGTGCGGCTTGCCCGTATCGGCGATTTCGGCCTGAAGAAAGTCGTCGAAGCGCCTATTAATACCATCGACAATGGCGTGCAACAAATCGACACGCTCTTGTACGGTTAAGCGCGCCCACGGACCCTTTAATGCCGCCTGTGCCGCTTTTACGGCCGCGTCGACATCAGCCCGACTGGCTTCATGAACCTGCCCAATAAGTTGGTTATTAATGGGGTTGCGCTTTTCGAACGTATTACCCGAGCTGTGCCACTGCCCATTAATGAAATTTCGGAATTCCGTCATAAAAGTGATCTCGAAGTAAAATAAGTGTTTACACAAGGCGACCGCTGTGCCCCAACAGTAACCGACACCAGCGGCTGCGCCAAGACAATAAAACGGGCCAAAGTGGGCGACCGTTAAGCACTACGAAGCCCAAAGAGAAACAAATGTAACTGCTAAAAGGGCAGCGCAAGCTTGTATGAAACAAGAATAAACCGACAAAATCTCGCAGTCAACAAAAATTATCGAGATTTTTATAAAAATGCTGCTTTCTCACCACTATCGGTCAAATCGGCTAAACTGTTTACAATTTTGCTTAACATTTCTTGATCGCCAAGCACATGGCCGTATTACGTGCCTCGTCGACTCGCCTACTATTTCGGAACTTACCCATGTTGGATAATACCGCCCCTAACCCACTTACTGACGACGAATTGCTCAGCCCACCTTCTAGCAAAACGCTAGTCGGAACAGCGTACCACCAAATGCGTCGCGATATTGTCGAAGGGCGCTTATCGCCAGGGTCGCGGCTACGCGTCGAACACCTCAAAGACCGTTACGGCGTAGGCGCAGGCACCTTACGAGAAGCCTTGGCTTTATTAGTGTCCGATGCTTTGGTAATCGCTCAAGATCAGCGCGGTTTTCGGGTTAAACCTATTTCTCGCTCCGATTTTTACGATATTACGCAAACTCGGGTATTACTTGAATGCGAAGCATTAAGGCAATCGATCGAACTGGGCGACGACGATTGGGAAGGGCGTGTGGTGGCCGCATTTCATCGACTAGAGCTGGCTGAAAGGCGTTTGCCCGATAACCCCGAGCAGCAGTTTGACGAGTGGGAGGCGCGCAACCGCGAATTTCATCGGGCTTTAGTTAGCGACTGCGCTTCGTCGTGGGTGCGGCATTTTTTAAATATTCTTAACCGCCAAGCCGAACGTTACCGTCGGCTGGTTATTACGCGCAAGCCTATCGAGCGCGACCTTCAGGGCGAGCACAAAGCGATTGTTGACGCTGCCCTAGCCCGCGACTCAGAAACCGCCTGCGCTTTGCTTGGCGACCACATTCGTAAAACCTACGAGGCGGTAACCCATTTGCCCGAAGACTTGTTCACGAATTCGAACGAAAATGGCAACGACTAAACCCAGCTAGGGTTTAGCCTAAGCGCAAACAAAAAAAGCGAGAGTAAAACAAGAAGTAGTGGCGCATCCGACAGGATTCGAACCTGTGACCTACTGCTTAGCGTACCCACTATGGCTTTCGCCACCAGCTTAAGGCTGTTTGGAGTCTGGACTATACCTTGCCCGTATTGCTACAAACCACAGCAAGTGTGTTTGTGCTTACAACTTAGGGCCTTCCCGTCTAGTCTCTACACCTTCCGCAAAATTGCGGCTTGGCTCGGTATTGGCAATACTGCTTAACAGTGTAGCGTTCACCGACTTTGAGAAGTTTTACTTGCCTCTTTCGATTGGCTGTTACGCCTTACGACTACCAGCCATTTTTTTGCAAGTACTCCGAAATTAAAGGCAGTTGCTCTATCCAGCTGAGCTACGGATGCGTAAATTAATTATAGAATTATAGCTGCTTTCATTAACTTTAGCCGGCACGCTAAGTACAACAGCCTTGCCGACTAGTCTTGCCAGAAACCGTGCCCGCGCTACAGCTATGCCCCTTTTTCATTTTCGCTCTCGGCTAATGACCTTTGCCCTATTACTTGCCGCCCTTATCTTTTGCCCAAGCTTTAAAGCTATGGCGGGCATTAGCTACCAGCTTGACACGCCGCAAGCCAATGCGGGCGATACCATCGCGATTCAAGGCGTTTTATTCAACGACAGCGATAGCGTCCTAAGTTGGACTCCTCCCCAAACCCTGGTTTTGCAATGGCGCAACCAAGCAGGCGCACAGATACAAACACAAGCCACACTGGCGGCAGCAGCCGACCCTATCGAACTACCGGTTAATACCTTTGCCACCCTAGCCTGGACAACCACCGTACCCGCCCACGCTAAAGGCTTGCAAGTTATTTCAATTGACGGCGAAAACATCTTATTAGCCTTACAAGCCGCTAGCCCAACTACGGCCTCAGGCTCAGCAAATACGGCTGCGGCACAAAGCCAAACAAGCGACGATTACCCAACCAAACCCTCGGCCACGTTTGCACAAAGTGGCGACGCGCAATCGGGCCAGTTGTCAAAAGCAGGTTTAGGAACACAAAATACAAATTCACACTTAGAACCCAAACCTAAACCTAGCACTGCCACGGCTCAAAGCCAGCCTAGCAATGGTACAAACAATGTTCGTTTAGCAAGCAGCAGTGCTTTCGAGCGTTTTCGTAATGCGCTATCAACGTTTGAACCTATTTATTTTGATATTGGCCGACGCAATGGTACAGACGCCCGTTTCCAATTAAGTTTTAAATACCGCTTACACACCCCGCCCGACCCACAAAACACCGGCTTTTTCGACCATTGGTATTTAGGCTATACCCAAACTTCGTTGTGGGATTTATCCGGCGCATCAAAACCGTTTATTGACACCACCTACAACCCCAGCTTGTTTTGGCAAAAAGACCGTCTCTGGGGCCCCGAAAGCCGCGCGTATTACACAGGCTTGGCAGCCGGCCTCGAACATAAATCAAATGGTAAAGCTGGGCCCGATTCGCGTTCGCTAAATAGCTTTTTTATTGAGCCCCAATTTAATTATCGCTTTGCCGATGGCAGTACCTTAAGCGCCGCTACAAGGTTTAAAAATTATTTTGCCACCAAAGACAACCCTGATTATGCGCGTTACATGGGCCATATCGATTGGAAACTTCGCTGGGCCCAAGACAATGGCCTAGTACTTGATGCCTTATACAACCATGGGCAAAAAGGCCGTTACCGTGTGCAACTACAGGCGGCATGGCCGCTGCAGCGTACTTTTTTAAAGATGAACGGCTATTTGCACCTGCAGTATTTTCGAGGTTATGGCGAAACCTTATTGGGTTATCGCGAAAAAAGTCCGGGTTCGTTACGAATTGGCTTAGCGCTAGTGCCCTAAGCGCAGCTTACGCCAATGCCAACTTTGCTTCGTCGGCCCCAAAATCACTTAGCGCTGGGGCCCTAAGCACAGCTTACGCCAAGACGGCTGGCTGTGGCTGTATGGCCGCCATAATTTTTTCGGCGGTAAACGGGGCTTGGCGAAAACGTACGCCAGTCGCATCGAATAAGGCATTCGCGATAGCGGCCGGGCCAGGTACCGAAGCCGATTCACCCGCCCCCATAGGGGGTTGATCTTGTCGATCGAGCAGCAAAACATCAATCGGTGGGATCTCGGTAAACCGAATTAACGGATAAGCACCCCACTCGAGGTCGACTACGCCATCGGGCCCAAATGCCACAGCCTCTTTAAGTGTGCGACTTAGCATTTGAATAACGTTACCTTGCACTTGATGACGCACCCCAGCCGGATTAATCATCATGCCTGTGTCTTGGCCTACCACGACACGGCGCACGACCACACGACCCGTTTGTGCATGAACCGACAAATCGATCACCCAAGCATTCCAGGCCGCACCAAAGCCGGGAAAACGGCTATGTGTGTAACGCGCATACGCGACTCCGCGGCCGTGCAACCAGCCGTCGTGATCGGCAAGCCCACGCGAGCCTTTATGGCCACGCTGCCAACCGGCGTGCGTGGCAGTTTCTTGCATTAATAAGCGCGCACGTTCTTCTTTTAAAAAGCGGATTCGGTAATCGACCGGATCTTCGCCAAGTTCGTAGGCAAGCTCGTCGATAAAAGAGTCGTGAGCAAACGAGTTCGGCAAGGCCGACACGCCACGCAGCCAAGCAGAACGCACGATGGCGGGCATGTCGTGACATACCAAACGCATATTAGGGTAGTTGTAAGGCGGCACCGCTGTGCGGTCGCCCATTTCGAGAATACGAGGTTCGGCCGGCACCACCCCAGTTAGCAATAAGGCCAACGTGGGCGCATCGTTTGACGGATAACGAGTAACAAAATCGTAAGAGTACAGCTGGCCATCGGTGTCGGCTTCGCCGGTAATATCGATTAATTGCGCCGCGCCTTTTGGTTCCCAGCCATGCTCTTGCTCGCGCGATAATTGCACCCGAACTGGCCGCCCAATGGCACGCGAAATTAAAGCTGCGTCGGCACCCACATCGTCGGCGCAATTACGCCCATAACAACCCGAGCCTTCCATACGAATAATTTCGATGTCGCCCTCGGGCAAATCGAGCAAGCGAGAAAGCTCGATGCGCAACATATGCGGGTTTTGGCTAGCCGACCAAACCCGGACATGGCCGGTTTGAAAATCGGCCACAGAACACGACGGCCCAATAGACGCATGCATTTGAAACGGCCATAAATACGAACGCTCAAGGCGCACCCCTGCCTGAACCGTTGGGCTAGCATCTTGTTGCTCGACTAATAAACGCTCTTCGTAGGGGTGATTGCGCAAGGTTTGTTCGAGGTCGTCTAGAGGCTGCAACGGCTTGGGCGTGCGCCACTCTATTTTTAAAGCCTTTGCTGCCTGGATAGCATGCTCTTCGCGTGGCGCGGCAACCGCGACAAAATCGGCAATTTGCACCACTTCGACTGGGCCGGGAATGCCCTTTACGCTAGAACGATCGATGCTAATTAGGCTGTTTCCAACAAATTCGCCGCAATCGCGCCCCACATACGGTGGGCGCACTACCCGCGCATGCCACATATCAGGCACTCGAACATCGTGGACAAACATTAGCTGCCCAGTCGCTTTAGCCGGAATATCGACCCGCGAGGTCGACCGACCAATAATGCGGTAGTCGGCCATGGGTTTAAGTGCAACATCGTCGGTGTGCTCGACTCGGTAATGCTGGCCTTCAAGTAAGCGCTCGTAAGCAAGGGTTTGGCCATCGGGCGCAACAAAGCTACCGAGGTGGTTATAACGCAGCTGATCGGGTTGGCACGCCAGTGCGTCAGCCGCTTTTTGTCGTAAAAACTCGCGCGCATTTGCTGCCGCTTGCCGCAACGGCACGGCCGAAATTTGAATCGTAGCGCTAGCAATGGTGGGCCCCTGGTTAGGAGTAGCCGAGGTATGACCTAAAACCATTTTCACACGCTCTAGCGGCAAATAAAGTTCTTCGGCCACAATTTGTGCCAAAGCCGTACGAATACCTGTGCCCAAATCGACATGGCCATTAAAAGCGAGAACCTCGCCGGAAGCCAAAAGCGCTAAGAACACATCGTCGTAAGGTTGCTGATAGTCGGACGCCAAACCCGGCTGGCGTGGTGCCGGTTTAGGGGTACGCCCCGCCTCGCGCACAACCAATAAAACACCTTGTTGCACAAAAAGGGCTTGCAGACTGGCCTGTGGTTGCTGGTGTAGCATAAGTTCCACCGTAGATTGAACAAAATACCTATTAGGTAAACCTTACTTCAAAGCGCTTGTGCTCACTAGATAAAAC
>DATGSD010000104.1:0-13196 GCA_035302965.1 Burkholderiaceae bacterium
AGAGTCGGTGGCGTCATCAAGAAAAATATAACGTACCTTTTCGCCAGCAATCGTATCGGGGAGTAGGGCAAGGGTATTACGACCCGGGATACCCAAGGCGGCGGCTGGACCCGTTGCCGACAACGACACCCCAACGGTAACTTCTGCAACGGCGACTTGCGTAAAACTGCCAATGGTAACGGTGGCAGCTAGGACCAATGCCTTAAAACAATGCTTCATGAATCCTCCAAATAAAACTAACTGATTAAGACCCATGTTGCTGCTACTAAAAGCCATCGAGATGTTTTGGTGCTAAACGTCGACACTTGTTGAGATAGTTCGACACTAAGCATCAATATTTAACTAGTAAAAGCGTTTCATCTGAGTCTTAACCACGCTCGCAAGAAAATAAATGCTATAGCTGGCATGCGAAATGCTGTGGCTGGCGTATGCAAAGTTAGTAGCGACTATGAAACAGCAGCGTTGATTACTGTTAAAGCTGCGTTCTAACCATCCAAACCTTGTCACAACAGACCACAAAGCCGTGCTTTACGCGTACAACAGCCGCCCAGCCGATTTCTTGCTTATTCATGAAACTACTGAGATAGGCGAGTAAGGTCAAGAACTATAGTTAGAAATAAGGGTTAACGATAAACTATAAACAATGGCTACCTGGCCGTTAATTATGTGACTTGACATAATATACATTATGCGCCTATTTGTTATGCAAGCCGACAAAACTAACTATCTGGGAAAACCACACACTTTCAACTACATACTCACAACTACACACTCTCTTCATTCACCGCCGGCTTAGCAACGTGCGTATGAACTAACAAGCACTACCTACCAGCACAAACACGGCGCACTCTAACTTTTGCTAAAATTGCCGCGTGCCAATACGACAAAGGCTGGGGTTTTGGCCCTAGGCGTTTGTTGCAAGTACTATCCACGTGCACACAACCACCAATTGTGTGTAATTGTCAAAAGCTTCGACAAGCTCAAAGGGCTTCGCTACTATAGCCACGTTGAAGCGTGTCACGTAGTAATGGCGCCAGTTAGTAACGGCGTAATTCATACGCCACGCTAGCATCCAACACTGTCTCCATCTCTCTAATAAAAATCTATGATCCTACGCTATTCAAAAATCCTTTTAGTTTGTGCCATTGCATTTTTTGCTAGTTTGGTGGCCTTTGGCAACATCACCGACTACGGCAGCAACTTTGCCTTTGTGCACCATGTGCTGTTAATGGACACCATCTTCCCCGATGCCACCATTAAGTACCGTGCTATCGAATCGGTTTTCTGGCATCACGCCTTCTATATTTTTATTATTTCGCTCGAAACCCTTACGGCGATTTTATGTTGGGCCGGCGCCTGGTGTTTGTTTAAGCGCGTAAACGGATCTGCTCGCGACTTTAATCGCGGTAAATCAGTTGCCATTGCCGGCTTAGTTTTAGGTTTTTTAATATGGCAAGTTGGTTTTATGTCAGTCGGTGGCGAATGGTTTGGCATGTGGATGTCTAGCCAATGGAATGGCGTACCCGACGCTTTCCGCTTCTTTATTACCATTGGTGTGGTTTTAATTATTCTTATCCAGCCCGACCCCGAATTACACGATTAAACACGACTCGGCCGAAACGTAAACACAACAAAAACTGTTTTAACAAAACCGCCCGTGGCAAGTTAATAATCGCCACGGGCGGTTTTTTTGTCTGCGCATCCAGCCGGTGCACGATTAAGCCATCGGCTATCTGTGCTAAGTCATTGAATCTAATGAATAATGCGAGATTTTATCGAACTATGCCAAAAAGTTTGTTATTTGCCGGTTTTCAAGCAAAATTGATTTGAATCAAGCGCTGTTTAAACGCGCAATTGACACTAAGAACAAAGCGTTTTACATTTCAACCAAGGCAAATAATCGAAATTCGGAGGAAAACTCGATGAGTATTGTAAATGTCGATCGCACCCTGCCTTCAAACAGCATGGTGTTCGAACTTAGGCGCGACCGCGAAAAATACGCCATGTTCAAGGCCGACCTAGAAGCCACTATGGAGCATTACGGCCTTGACGAAGACGAGCGCAAAGCGTGGCGCGAAATGGATATCGCGGCCCTCGGAGAAATGGGTGTTCACCCCTACTTCTTGCCGCAAATTAGTCGTTTATTTAAAGGCGGCCAATACAACCACAACGAAAGTGATGCGGCACGCCTCTACGCCGAAAAAATGGGCATAGCTGAAGGAGAAAACTAACCATGGCAAAACTTGTTGCTACTTTAGGAATCGCGCACGCGCCAGGCGTAACCGGCTGGATTGATCGTGCGCCCGAGCACGAGCGCGACGGCGTTTTAAAAGGCTACGAAAAATTCCATCAATTAATGGAAGAGGTCAAACCCGACGTTATTGTGGGGGTCGCTAACGACCATCTACTTAATTTCCCCATGAGCAACATCCCCGACTTTTGCGTGGGGCTGAACGACCATTGGTCGGGGCCAGCCGAGTGGTTTAAAGACTGGTTAAACGTCGACGATTACGAAATCGCCGGTCATCGCGAATTGGGCCGAACCATTGTTCGCGAATCGGCTAAAGCTGGTATTAACCACGCCTTTGCCAACGATTTGCTCTTTGATGATAACTGGTCAGTGCCGCTTAAGTTTTTATTTCCGCGCTACGACGTCAAACTGGTTCCCATTCACATGAACTGCATTGTGCCCCCCGTGCCTACGGCCGAGCGCTGTCTCGAGGTTGGCAAGCAGTTGGCACGCATTATTAACGCCTTTCCGGGCGAAGAACGCGTCGTTATTATGGCCACCGGTGGCTTATCTCACGATCCTGGCGGCCTCGCCTACTTCGATGTCAACGAAGAATTCGATCGTTGGTTTATGGAATTACTCGAGTCGGGCGATTTAGACCGCGTTAAGCAAGAACTAACCTTCGAAAAATTGCTTACGGGCGGTGATGGCGGCGCTGGCGAACTACTAGCCTGGATAGTCGCCATGGGTGCAGCCGCTGAAAACGGCCAGCCAAAAGCCGAAAGCATTTTCTATGTGCCGTCAGTTCCGATGCGTTGCGGCATGGGCGGCTCGTACTGGGCGCTGGAGGCATAATGGCACAAAATCTCGCCAAACAAGCCCACTTGCCCGACTTAATCACCCCCGCCGAAACGGCGCTAATTGTTATCGATATGCAAAACGATTTTTGCGCCCCCGGCGGCTATATCGATACGGTTATGAAACGCGATGTTAGTGCCGCAAAAGCCATAGTGCCAGCGCTTAATAACTTAATTAGCGCGGCCCGTAAGCATGGCGTGCCGGTTGTGTGGGTGGGTTCTGATTACCGCCCCGAAAAAATCCCCTACTCAATGCAACGTAAACTAACGCTGCGCAATATTACGCAAGTGTGTTGCGAACCCGGTAGTTGGGGCGCCGAATGGTACGAAGTTAAACCGCTGCCCGGCGAAGCCGTTGTTATTAAACACACGTATAACGGCTTTACCGGCACCAATTTGCAAAGTGTTTTACAAGAAAAAGGCATCAAAAACCTCATCTTAACCGGCGTGCAAACCCAAGTCTGTGTTGAATCGACCCTGCGCGAAGCGCACGCCTTAGGTTATGTGGCGGTTGTACCCGACGATGCGGTTGGTTCGCATACCCCCGATTTACACGCAGCCACGTTAAAAAACGTTCAGTTTTTATTTGGTGAAGTCGCAAGCAGCAGCGAAATTGTTGCAGCCTGGGGGTAAGCAGGCTAAAGTTTACGGTTTTCGGGGTCACCCGAAAACCGCTTCTGTCTGATCCGCCGGAGCCTGCATGAAATACATCGATTATTACAAAGTTTTAGGGGTTGAACGCTCGGCCAGCGATGACGAAATTAAAAAAGCGTATCGCAAATTGGCCCATAAATATCATCCCGATATTTCCAGCGAACCCGACGCTGAACAAAAATTTAAAGAAGTGGCCGAAGCTTACGCCACACTAAAAGATCCCGAAAAGCGGGCGGCCTACGATGCCCTAGGCAGCCATCCGCAAGGCTCAAGCTTTGTGCCGCCCGAGCAGTGGCAACAACACTTTAGCTCGGGCCCTGGCGACTTTTCAGACGCCGATTTAGCCGATATTTTGGCGGCCTTTGCCGCTGCTCAACAAGGGGCGCGCCAGCAATACACGCAGCGCCCGCGCCGCGGCGACGATTTCGACGTCGAACTGCCCATCACGCTCGAGCAGCTTTACCACGGCGAAGAAGCCGATGTGGCCATCAATGTGCCCGAATTCGATGAACAAGGCATGGTTCGACGCAGCAACCGCCACTACCGGGTACGCATTCCCAAAGAAGCTACCGATGGCCAACGTTTACGTTTGCCGGGCAAAGGCGGCCCAGGCTGGCAAGGTGGCCCCGCTGGCGATCTTTACGTCATCATGAAGATCCAGCCCCACCGTTTGTTTCGCCAAGATGGGCGCGATCTTTACTACACGTTAAAATTAGCGCCATGGGAAGCTGTTTTAGGTACGTCAGTAGAGGTCCCAACCCTGGCTAACGCCATCGAGTTAACCATTCCGGCCGGCACTACGGCAGGCAAAAAGCTTCGTATAGGTGGCCGGGGTTTGGCCAAGGCTAATAATAAAAATGGCGATTTATACGTCGAGGTCGAAATTGCCGTACCGGCAACGGTGTCCGACAGCGAACGCGAGCTATATCAACAGCTTAGCGAACAGTCGCGCTTTAATCCCCGAGCCAGTTAGGAGTCTGTCATGACAGTACGTATTACCGAAAGCATTTGGCTCAATACACAGCAAACCTGTACCTTTGAGCATATTCTTGAGGTTTCCGGCTTAAGCAAGCAAGAGCTTAACGATTTAATCGATACCGGTGCCATCGAGCCCGCCCAAGAATCCTCGCGCACCACACTATTTCAGTCACACTGCATTGTGCTGGCGCGGCGTGCACGCCGCTTGCGCGACGATTTTGAACTTGACATGTCTGGGGTAAGCCTGGCTTTAAAACTGCTTGAGCGCATCGACGAGCTCGAATCGCGCCTTAAACAAGCCGGCCTAAGCACACAGCTTACCGATAAGCGCTAGCTGCCCTACCCTTGTTATGCCACGGCCACCTCGGGTGTGGCCGTTTTTTTGCCGCTGGCCTCGTAGGCCTTGAAGCGACGCAGACGCAAAGCGTTTGTTAATACAAAAACACTCGATAACGACATTGCTGCAGCCGCAAAAATCGGCGAAAGCAAAATGCCGTAGAACGGGTACAACACCCCTGCTGCTACCGGGATAAGCGCGGCATTGTAAGCAAAGGCCCAAAATAGGTTTTGCCGAATATTTTTAATAGCGGCTTTCGATAACGATATGGCATTGGCCACGCCGGCTAAATCGTCTGACATTAACACCAAATCGGCGGCTTCGATGGCCACATCAGTACCACTACCAATGGCCATACCCACATCGGCACTAGCCAATGCCGGCGCATCATTAATGCCATCGCCAACAAACGCCAAGCTGCCAAACTGCTGGCGCAAGCGGTCGGTGGTTTCGACTTTGCCGTCGGGTAAAACCTCGGCTACCACCTCGTCAATGCCTAGCTGGCGGGCAATCGCATCAGCGGTAGCTTGATGGTCGCCAGTAACCATGGCCACTTTAACGCCCATGCGATGTAAGGCGTCGATTACGCCTTTGGCGCTAGGCTTTAAGGCATCGGCAACCGCAATAAGCGCCGCTAACTGACCGTCGATGGCCGCATAAACCGGTGTTTTACCCGCTGCACCCATATTTTTTAGCGGCGCGCCAAATACTGGAGCCACATCAAAGCCTAAAGAGCGCATATACCGATCGGAACCCACTTGCACTAAACGGCCGTCGACTCGCCCTTCTACCCCCCAGCCCGTGGCCGCTTCAACCTCGGTGGCCTCGGGCAAACTAAGCTGCTGGGCCTGGGCGTGTTCGACAATGGCTAAAGCGATGGGGTGCTCGGAACGTGCTTCGATAGCCGCCACATAAGACAACACCGTTTGCTCAGGTAAATTACTGTTGGGCGCCAAAACAAAATCGGTTAACGAGGGCCGCCCTTCGGTTAAGGTGCCGGTTTTATCGAAAGCCACCACCCCTACTTCGCTTAAACGCTGTAAGGCTTCGCCATTACGAAAAAACATACCCATTTGGGCTGCCCGACCGGTAGCCACCATAATTGATGTTGGTGTGGCCAAGCCCATGGCGCAAGGGCAAGCAATAATTAACACTGCTACCGCATTAACTAACGCAAACGTTAATGCCGGAGACGGCCCAAACACCAACCAAACCAAAGCAGTTAACACCGCAATTGCTATAACTGCCGGCACAAACCAAAGCGTAACCTTATCGACCATGGCCTGTATGGGCAGCTTATCGGCCTGAGCTTGCTCGACCATGCGAATAATTTGTGCTAAGACGGTGTCGTCACCAACTTTGGTAGCGCGCAAGCGCAACGAACCGTTTTGGTTAACCGTGGCGCCCACCACCTCGTCGTCGACCATTTTACGCACCGGAATGGGTTCGCCGCTAATCATGGATTCGTCGACATGGCTTTGCCCTTCGAGCACAATGCCATCAACCGGGATGCGCTCGCCCGGGCGTACTTCGATGATGTCATCGACACGGAGCTGATCGACCGGAATTTCGAGGGCCTGGTTGTCGCGCACCACGCGCGCCGTTTTGGGCTGCAAAACAACCAAACGGCGTATGGCTTCTGAGGTGCGGCCTTTAGCCCGCGCCTCGAGCAAACGACCCAATAAAATTAAGGTAACAATAACCGCTGCGGCTTCGTAATAAACGTGCACCGTATCTTCAGGCAGCCACGACGGAAAAAACGTTGCGACAACCGAAAACAGCCAGGCGGCTGATGCACCCACGGCCACCAACGAATTCATGTCGGGAGCACCGCGCAACAGGGCCGGAATACCATAGCGATAAAAGCGCAAGCCCGGCCCAAATAAAACCACCGTGGTTAACACAAACTGAATTAACCAACTGGCTTGCAGGCCAATGCTTTGGGCAATAAAACGGCCAAATGCCGGAAAGAAATGGCTTCCCATTTCGAGGATGAACACCGGCAGGGTAAGAATTAAGGCCAGCAAAACCGCACGATTTAAAGCGCTGAGCTCGGCAGCTTGGCGCTGGCTGCGATCGTCGCTATCGGAGGCTTGGGCCACCGAGGCCTCGTAACCTGCCGACTGAATCGCTGCAATTACCGCTTGCGCATCGACGGCACTAGAAAACTCGACATCGGCACGCTCGGTTGCCAAATTAACCGAGGCTGCGCTTACCCCAGGTAGGTTTAATACCGCACGTTCGACTTGCCCTACGCAAGACGCACAATGCATACCTTGCACGGAAAGACGCAATGTAGAATGGGAAGCCATAATACTAACCTCTTTCAATAAACTGCCGACATTTTCTAGATAAAACAAGCGCTTACAATAAATACCTAAAGCATCGTCTCAACTAAAGTATCGTCTCAACTAAAGCGTCGTCTCAACTAAAGTATTGCCTCAACTTCGGTGCCAGGTCGACATAAGCGGGTGCCTTTATCGGTTACCACAAACGGCCGGTTGATTAACCTAGGGTGTTTGACCATGGCATCGAGCAATTGTTCATCGCTAACGTCGGCCGCCCCCAAATTGAGTTCTTTATAAATGGCTTCGTTAGTGCGAATGGCCTGCTTCACTGCTAGACCAGCATCTTGAATTAACGTAGCCAGCTGATCGCGACTAATTGGGTTCTCTAGATACAGAACAATATTGGGGGTATGCCCTTTTTCTTCGATGATTTTGAGAGCTTCGCGCGACTTGCTGCAACGCGGATTGTGGTAAATCGTAATCATGGTTAACCCGTAATTCTTTAATATAAACCAGTACTTTACTATAAGCTAAAGTATTGAAAAAATCTTTTTATTTAAGCTAATTAGCGCAGTTGATGACGAGAAAACACCAAGTTTGCGCTTGGCTTTTCTTGCCAGCGCCACCTAGCTGTAATACAGTTTCTGCTTAAAATATAGAAGCTTCAAACAAAAAAATTAGCAAAAGTAGCGCCCTAAACCGGGCCTGCTTTTGTCGGAGACACCCATGGACACCACTCTGCTTATCGAGCTGCTGCTTAACGGCTTGCAGTTTGGCCTCATGCTATTTTTGCTTGCCGCTGGCCTAACGCTGGTATTTGGCATTATGGATTTTATCAATCTGGCTCACGGCTCGCTTTACATGGTTGGGGCCTATTTTGCTGCCTCGTTTACGGTAATAAGCGGTTCGTTTTGGCTGGGTTTGCTAGTGGCCATTGTCGCTACCGCCATTGTGGGGGTTATTCTAGAGACCATCGTCTTTCGGCGGCTTTACCAGCGCGACCATATGTCGCAAGTGCTTGCCACCTTCGCCATTATTTTGATTTTCAATGGCGGCGCTCGCATTTTTTGGGGTGAACAACCATTAATGTTAAATGCCCCGGCCCTTTTGGCGGCACCTCTCGAATTGCTGCCGGGTTTTTATTATTCATCGTTTCGGCTGTTTATTATTATCACCGGCCTAGCCGTTGCCGCCTTGCTTTACTTTATTGTGGCCAAAACGCGTATTGGCATGTTGGTTCGCGCCGGTGCTTCAAACCGCGAAATGGCCACTGCCATGGGCGTAAATATTAAAACGGTATTTACCTTAATTTTTGCCTTTGGTGCCGCCCTTTGTGCCGTAGCAGGCGCGTTGCTAGGCACGATTTTATCGGTGCAAGTTGGCATGGGCGAAAGTATTTTAATTTTGGCCTTTGTGGTTATTGTCGTGGGTGGCATTGGTTCGATTCGCGGAGCCCTCGTTGGCGCAATTTTGGTTGGCGCTGTCGATACCCTAAGCCGCAGCTTATTGCCCAGCGCCTTACGTGCCTTATTACCCGCCGATGTCGCATCAAGTTTGGGCCCAGCACTGGCCTCGATTCTTATCTATCTTCTAATGGCTGCGGTGCTGTTCTTTAAGCCTGAAGGCCTGTTTCCTGCACGTAATTAAAGCTTGCCATGCCCACTAATAGTCTTTTACACCACCGTCTTGCGCCGCTACCAACCGCCATTTTGCTACTGGCGCTTATTGCTTTCCCGATTATCGCAACGGCGCTTGGCTTCGAGTTTTATATTGGTTTTGCCAGTCGTTTATTAATTTATGCCTTGGCCGCTACCAGCCTTAATTTGCTGCTAGGCTTTGGTGGCATGGTTAGTCTTGGGCATGCCGCCTACTTTGGCACAGGCGCCTATGCCGTGGCCATTTTAATGCACCACCAGGTATTTTCAGCCTGGCTAAGTTGGCCTGTCGCCATATTGGCAGGCGCTGTGTTGGCGCTTTTAATTGGTTTAGTTAGCTTGCGCACTCGCGGCGTGTATTTCATCATGATTACGCTCGCCTTTGCTCAAATGACCTACTACATTTTTGTATCGATGCGAGCCTACGGCGGCGATGACGGCCTTAGCCTGCGGCAGCGCTCTACCTTGGGTATCGACCTTGGCTCTGACACCAACTTTTATTATGTTGTGCTGTTTTTAAGCGTTGTGTGCTTGTTTTTAATGGTGCGATTAATTAATTCGCGCTTTGGTCGTGTTTTACAAGCCATCAAAGAAAACGAAACGCGCGCCGAAGCCATTGCCTACCCAGTGTTTCGCTATAAATTAGTGTGCTTTGTTATTGCTGGTGCCGTTGCCGCGCTTGCGGGCGCATTGCTGGCCAACCAAGATTACATGGCGTCACCCAGCCTATTGCACTGGATGGAGTCTGGCACCCTAATTGTGATGGTTATTTTAGGTGGCATTGGGCATATTTTTGGCGGTGTTTTAGGGGCAGTATTTATGCTTGGCCTCGAAGAAATCTTATCGGCCTACACCACGCACTGGGCGCTTATTTTGGGTTTTGTTTTGCTTTTTATTGTGCTTTTTGTTCCTAAGGGCTTGGCCAGCTTGTTTTCGTTTTCGCGGAGGCCATCATGACCACAAACGCCCCAGCCTTATTGCAGTTAAATAACATAGTGCGTCGCTACGGTGGTTTAACAGCAACCGACAACCTTAGTCTTACCGTTTACAAAGGAGAAACCCACGCCCTTATTGGGCCTAACGGCGCCGGTAAAACCACACTAATTAACCAAATCGCTGGCGAGCTCTCCCCCAATTCAGGGCAAATTATTTTCGATGGCGGCAATATTACAGCCCTGCCACTGCATCAACGGGTTGCGCGCGGTTTGGCTCGGTCGTATCAGATCACCACTATTTTTAGGGCTTTTACGGTTCTCGATAACTTAGCGCTAGCCGTGCAAGCTCGCGATGGCAGCAGTTTTCGCTTTTGGAAACCGGCGATTAGCAATAGTGCCATTTTCGACGAAGCTAAGCTCTACGCCCAACAAGTCGGCTTGTCCGAGCGCCTTAACACCCTTGCCCATAATTTGGCGCACGGCGAGCAGCGGCAACTTGAAGTCGGCTTGGCACTTGCTACTAAGCCAAAAATGCTGTTGCTCGACGAGCCCATGGCCGGCATGGGCCCGCGCGAGTCGGCAGCTCTTATACCGCTTATTCAAGAGCTGCGCGAAAGCCACACGGTTTTATTGGTCGAGCACGACATGCAGGCAGTATTCCAGCTGGCTAGCCAAATTTCAGTTTTAGTGGCAGGCCGCATTGTTGCCACGGGTACGCCCGACGAAATCCGCGATAACCCCGAAGTTAAAAAAGCCTATTTAGGCGATGAAGAAATTCCTCATTAACGCCGCAATATGGCTACCTTAACACCATGACTACAAGCCCCTTACTAGACGTCGAACACATCGAAACCGCCTATGGCAGCAGCCAAGTGTTGTTTGGTATTAGCTTTGCCATTCAACGCGGGCAAACTTGCACCCTGCTTGGACGAAACGGCATGGGAAAAACCACTACCGTGCGCTCGTTAATGGGATTAACACCGGTTCGGGCCGGCACCATTCGCTTCGATGGTCAAGAAATTCATCGCTGGGCGCCCGATCGCATCGCCCGTCTCGGTATAGCCGTTGTACCCGAAAGCCGCGACATATTTCCCAACCTAAGCGTAAAAGAAAACTTAATTGCCTTTGCCTGTAACCGCAGCCAATCAAGCCAGCCCTGGACACTAGATCGTGTATACGAGTTGTTTCCGCGCCTACAAGAGCGGGCTAACAATATGGGTAACCAATTGTCGGGCGGCGAGCAGCAAATGTTGGCGATCGGCCGCGCCCTCATGACCAACCCCTATTTGCTGATATTAGATGAGGCCACCGAAGGCTTGGCCCCTTTAATTCGTGAAGAAATTTGGGCTTGCCTCGCACAATTGCGCGACATGGGGCAAACTACCTTAATAATCGACAAATACGTCCAACGCCTCATCGAACTTGCCGATCATCACACCATTATCGAAAAAGGCGAAGTCGTTTGGCAGGGCGACTCTGCTCGCCTGCAACAGGCGCCCGATATTTGGGAACGCTACATCGGTATTTGATGTTGGCTAGTCTTTATTTTTAACGCGATATCGGTAGTTTGCATCAGCTGGCGTGAATTTTTGTAGCACGATATCAGTAGTTAACATCAATTAATGTTTATTTTTGCAAGGCTTCTAGTGGCGTTTGACCGTAGCGTTGACGGTAATAGCCACAAAAACGGCCTAAATGGTTAAAACCCCATTTATAAGCAATGTCGGTAACCCGCGTGCCGGGGGCGGCGCTTTGTAAATCGGCGTGGGCCCGTTCAAGCCGCTGTTGACGCACATAAGTCATGGGCGACATCTGAAAATTTTCTTGGAAGGCCAAGCTAATACTGCGTACGCTGGAACCACTGGCTTTAGCAATATCGGCCAAGGTGATGGCTTCTTGTAAATGGGTGTCGATATAGTGGCATGCGGCCCGCAATCGGCGCGCACTGGCTTTGGGTGGGTTAAGCAGGCGGCTAGAGTAATTATTTTCTTGGCAAAGCAATAAGTGCTGAATTAGCGCACTTTCGTGGGCTTCCATAAGCTTGCCGGTGGCTTGCGAAGGTGCCAAACGTGCGTAATGCAACAAAGCTCCTAATAAATGTTGCCAGGCACGGCCCGAGGCCGAGCCCAAATGCATTTTAGGTGAAAAAACCAAGGGCTTATCGGGCACCGTACCAAGCAAATCGGCACACGCTTGTTCGAGGCGAGCACGCGGCACTTTTAGTAGTAATTGTTCGCAACCGCGTGCCCATTCGAGATCGAGCGAAGCCGTTGGCGACAACACCACACCTGTATTAGGCGTAGCACGCACTTGTTCGCTACCCACCCGTATTAAGGCCTCGCCCTGAACGGGTACTTGAAATAATAAAAACTGTTTCAGCTCGCCAGGCGAAATATGAACCGCAGCGCCGTATCGCAACAAAAACAATGACAAATTACCAACCTGTAGTTGGTGGAGCTGAGAGTCGACAGAGCCGTCGCGCCAAACAAGGTCGTGCTCTTTAAGCGCGTCGGCCGTGCCCTGCTGTGCTTCATGAGGATCTGAAGACGAAAACAGCGGGGCCACGCTATATAGCGACCGTATGCCCTCTTTAAACCATGTCTCCATTGTGTCCTCCGGGAATGTTTGCCAGATCTGACTACTTTTTGCCAAATTCGGATAGCGAATTGGTCAAACAAATACCATCATAATGAGAAGGGAAGAAAAAACGAATACCCAAATAAAAATGATACGGAGACAACTATGAAACCCAAAACACTATTTGCGGCTTTAGCAGCTCTGGCATTAACTACTTCAGCCTATGCAGCCGACAACATAAAAATCGGATTTTTATCAACGCTGTCTGGCCCAGGCGGCGCTCTAGGGCTTGATATCCGCGACGGCTTTCAGCTAGCGGTTAAACATGCCGGTGGCAAACTCGGTGGGCTCGATACCGAAATCATCATTACCGACGACGAACAAAAAGCCGACGTAGGTCGCCAAGCGGTTAACCGCATGATTAAACGCGACAAAGTCGATGTCGTCACGGGTATGGTGTTTTCTAACGTGTTACTACCTATCATGCCATCAATTCTCGATAGTGACACTATTTACATCTCTACCAACACCGGCCCCGCCGATTACGCTGGCGAAAACTGCAACCAAAACTTTTTCGTGGTGTCGTGGCAAAACGAAGACATCCCAGCAGCAATGGGTAAGTACGTTAGCGAACAAGACCACAAAAGCGTTTTCTTAATTGCCCCCAACTACCCCGGTGGCCGCG
>DATGSD010000105.1:0-4041 GCA_035302965.1 Burkholderiaceae bacterium
ACCAGCTTTTCCCTCGTTTTGCCGCAAAAAGTCTTCGTAGTGCAAAACCTGCATGCCATGACTTGACGCCAAAAACGCTTGGTAGTCGTCGAGTGAAAGATCGAGTTCCTGGGCAATTTCGGCTTCAGACGGCTGCCGTAACAAACGATCTTGCAGCTGTTGAATGGCCGTTTCTATTTGGCGCGCCGAGCTGCGCACACTACGCGGCAGCCAATCTTGCGAGCGCAACTCATCAAGCATCGCTCCGCGGATACGCGTGCTCGCATAGGTTTCAAATCTCGCCTCATCGCTGGGTTGATAGCGCCTAATGGCATCAAGCAAGCCCATCATGCCCGCTTGCAAAAGGTCGTCTAGCTCGACGTTGGCGGGAAGGCGTGCAATTAGCTGTAGTGCGATGCGACGCACTAAGCCGACATGTTCTTCAATGAGTTGCGACTCGTTAGCAGATGAATACACAAAATATTACGCTTACAGTGTAAAACCTCTATTGTGTCGTTTCACCTTCTAATAGGGTGGCCGAATCTACGCACACAATCCCGTCTAATTCTTGGTTTCAACGTCGTACTAAAGATCTTTGAAGCCCTGCCGTTAACAAGTGCACGTCACTGTTGCTTGTATCCCATCCATAACAGGAACTGCTATGGTCAACCCATTAATTTCTGGTAGCGACGCAGGCTTTGCCAATTTCCAAACTCAAAGCCTGCCAACACCAACACCCTCTCCAGACGTCCGAGTACCTCCTAGCCCACAGGCTTCAAACTCGAATACAGCGTCAGACGGCAACACGCACTCATCCGAACACACAGAACCGTTGCCAAAAGCGCTCGGAAGTCTCAATCAACAACTTCAAGCCTGGGCAACCGGCATGCGCTTCGATATCGATCAAGATGCTCAACGAGTTGTGGTGTCTATTATCGACAACGAAACCGGCGACGTTTTACGCACCGTGCCCAGCGATGCGGTACTACGGGTTGCCAAAATGATTGTTCAACTACAAGGAAACGGCGTAGACACCAAGGTTTAATAAAGCCCGGTGTTCTCATCTATTTTTCAAGCAAAGGCATTTACATATGGCCATTTCAGCAATCGGCGTTGGTTCAGGTCTTCCCCTCGATGAACTACTTTCCGACTTACGCAAGTCAGAAAGCCAGTCGTTAGCCCTTATCCAATCGCGACAATCCGATGTCCAAAGCAAGCTTTCTGCCTACGGCAAACTGAAAGGGTCGGTCGAACAGCTACAAACCGCTGCCAAAGCACTCGACAACCCTGACATCTGGGGTGCGCTTAAAGCCAGCTCTAGTGGCGATTCGTTTACGGCAAAGGCCAGTACCGATGCCGTGGCGGGTAATTACCAAGTGCATGTACAGCAACTAGCAACAACACAAACATTGGCAAGCGCAGGTGTCGCCGATCCCACAAGCGCTATGGGTAGTGGCGGGCAAATTAGCTTTACATTGGGCGATGGCAGCCAGCATACGGTTACGCTTAGTGGCAACAACACCTCGCTTGAAGACATTGCCCAGGCCATTAATAAGCAAAGCAAGCTGGGTATCCAGGCCTCCATCTTAAACGACGGCACCGAATCTCCTTACCGTTTGCTGCTTAGCACAACGCAAACGGGTACCGATGCTGCCATAAGCGCTATTAACATTAGCGGTAATAGTGGCGGACAAAACCAATTGCAACAACTACTCGGTTTTGGCGAATCGGCTCCCGAAAGCACTATTACCGAACAAGCCGCTAGCAATGCACAGCTAAGCATCAACGGCATTAGCTTGCACAGCCAAAGCAATACCATCGACAATGCCTTGCAAGGTATTACCTTGCAACTCAATAAAACCAGCGACGAAGCGGCACGTCTTTCTGTTACCCGCGACGACAAGGCTGCCCAAAAAGCGGTTCACGATTTTGTTGATGCTTACAACAGCCTACAAAAAAACCTGCGCTCGCTAAGTAGTTACGATGTCGAAAACAACAAAGCCAG
This sequence comes from Burkholderiaceae bacterium, assembly GCA_035302965.1. Lineage (GTDB taxonomy): Bacteria > Pseudomonadota > Gammaproteobacteria > Burkholderiales > Burkholderiaceae_B > DATGSD01. The sequence continues at coordinate 1,985 of DATGSD010000105.1, forward strand.
TGCGCTAACGGGCGACCCATTAGTGCGTCGGCTACAAAGCCAAGTACGTGAAGCTTTAATGCTTAGTGGGCAAAGTGGCCCTATTCGCTCGCTTAACGACCTTGGCATACAAAGCAGTCCTAGCAACGGCCAATTAAGTATCAACGAAGACACGCTAAATTCGGCGCTGCGCGACAATGTAGACGCTGTAAAAAACCTGTTCACCCATTCAAACCAAAGTCTCGTTAACCGCGTCAACACCGTAACCAACAGCTTTTTACGCCCAGACGGAGCTTTCGATTCTGCCAATAAAAGCGCTACACGCCAAATTAACGACCTCAAAAAACAATACGAAGTAAACCAAGCTCGTATAGAGGCCCGTATGGAAACCTATCGCCGTCAATTTACTGCGCTCGACAGCATGGTGGCACAAATGGACAGCCTTAGCGTTTATTTAAATCAGCAACTGTCAATGCTCAACTCATTCGAGAAAAAATGACCTACTCTAATTTACGATCATCGGCTGCCAACACCTATGCCAATATCGGTTTAGAAACCGACGTACTTAGCGCTTCGCCTGTACAGTTAATTGTGCTGCTGCTTGATGGCGCCGATGCTGCCATCGAAAAAGCACGGCTTTATATTCAGGCCGGCAAGGCTCAAGGGCGTCAAACATCTATTTCTAAAGCCATCGATATTATCGAATCGGGTCTAAAAGCCAGCCTCAATCTCGAGGCGGGTGGCGAAGTTGCTCAAAATTTAGCTACCACTTACGACTTAATAATTGTTAACCTTTTACAGGCTAACCTTCGTGCTAGCATAGAAAAACTTGAGCAAGCCAGCCAATTGCTTCAACCCATACGCGAAGCGTGGCACACCTTAGCAAAACAATCGCATACATCCTCACCCGAAGCCGCAAGCGCCTAGCCTAACAATCAAGATGCGCTTTTACTCACACCGTCCACTAGGTAGGTAGACAATGGCCTCAGAAACTACAGCCCAGCATGCCACCGCCGAGCCTGATTTCCTTCAGTATTATCAAGATATTGCTGACGTTTCGGGCAAGATGCTTCAATCGGCTTACCAACAAGATTGGCAAACCGTTACACAGTTAAGCACCGATTACGCAGATGCAGTCGAGCGTTTACGCCAAGTTCAGCCGCTTAATACGCGTCAGCGGCAGGCACGCAAAACCTTGTTATTAAAAATTCTTGATAACGATGCGCGCATTCGTAAGCTGGCACAGCCCGAACTCGACCGTTTGGGTAAATTAATCAGCTATGGTCAACAACAAAAAAACGCCTTAAATAGCTACGGAATGCCGCAAACGCATTCATGAACACCATTCCCGGTCAGCCAATTAACCCGCTTAACGAGACTCGGGCCACGCCGCCACACCAAACTGGGGCCACACGGCAAACGCCGGCTGTTAGCCCAAATAAACCAAGCACTGCACCCCACACCGAAGGCAGGTATTCTGCGGCCCGTCAAAGCCAACCGCCGGCATCAATTAGCGCACAGCTTGGGCCGGCGGCGCGCGCGATACTTGCCTTATTTTCAGCCTACCCTAAGGCGCCACCGGTTCAATTACACCAAACCTTACTCGACCTCGGCCCGCAAGCAAGCACTCATACTCAACACAGCGCAGCTAAGCAAAAAGCGGCCAGTTTAGCCAGTGGCACCGCTGTTAATGCCCGCTTCTCAAGCCCGCGTGCGGAACAATTTTTTCAGGCCTTGCTTCAAGCTAACCAATCGAGTGGTTTGTTTTACGAGTCACAGCTTTTTCAGCTGCTTGAGGGTCGCCAAACACTAAGCCAATTGTTAAAACAGCCACAAGCGCACTTGGCAAACCCCCAACAAGCGTCACAAAGCACGGTTCGTGGCGAAACTACCACTTCGGTGCAAATTGCGCCCGAAACGCAAGCCGTCGTGCGTCAGCAACTCGATGCTATCGCTACACAAACGGTAGCCTTCCAAGGCTTGGCTTGGGAAGACGCCCCTATTACATGGGAGTGGCAACGTCACCCCGATCACGACCACGAGCAAAACGAACAAAGCCATTGGTCGGGTCAAATTAC
>DATGSD010000106.1:0-9566 GCA_035302965.1 Burkholderiaceae bacterium
AACATACAGCCGGCCATCATTCTAAATAAAGCCGACCTTGCTAAACATCTGCCTGCAGCCCGTAAGCAACTTGCTCCTTTTATTAAACTCGACACACCAGTTATCGAGCTGAGCGCGCTTAACGCTGAAAACACGTATAAAACGCTAAGCCCTTGGCTGAAAAACAAAACCAGTTTGCTATTAGGGCAAAGTGGTATGGGAAAATCAACAATTCTAAACGCCCTAATACCTGAAGCAAATGCACCGACCCAGACGCACTCAGAGGCCCTAGACGCAGGGCGGCACACAACCACGGGTACGCGCTTGTATCGGCTAAACGACATCAACGCACAGCTCATCGATTCACCCGGCTTTCAAAACTTCGGCCTCTACCATTTAAGTGCAGCCGAAATTGAAGATAGTTTTACCGAATTTACGCCCTTACAGGGTAATTGTCGTTTCTACAACTGCACCCACCAACACGAACCCGGATGTGCAGTATTAGCCGCCCTTAATGCTGGCGAAATTTGCCCACAGCGTCACCGACTCTACCAACGTTTACTGCAAGAAAATGCACAAACACGTTATTAAAGAGAATTAATAATTACGCGATGGTTTGGCCACTTAAGTGCTAAGGCTTATTGGTCTAACACCGTTGTCGAAGCGGCTTTAAGGTAGTGGTAAAAATTACGAATTAGTGCGGCCGTGGCACCCCAAATAAAATACGATTGCCACGAAATCGAAAAATAAAAGCGATGGTCGCCAGCCGGCAAATTAGCGCGGTGCAAGCTATGGTGCTCGGGATTCATCAGATGCGACAACGGCACTTCAAAAACCTCAGCCACCTCGAAGCTATCGGGACGGACCTCAAAGCCAGGCTTGATATAACCGATAATCGGCTTCATGGTGAAACGAGTCGACGTTAAAAAGCTGGGCTGCGAGCCGATGTATTCCATGTATTTGCGAGAGATGCCGGTTTCTTCTTCGGTTTCGCGCAAAGCCGCAGCAATCGCGTCGGGGTCGGTATCTTCGATGCGCCCTCCGGGAAAGCAGATTTGCCCGGCATGATCGTATAAATGCGATGCCCTTCGAGTAAACAACACGTGCAAACCACTTTCGCGCTGCACTAACGGAAATAGCACAGCGGCCGGAACAATATTGGCCAATTGCAGATCGTCAGCCTGAAACGAGCGACTAAAAACCGGCTCGACATTCCAGTGCACAGAAGAATTAAACGCTTTTTGGATGAAACCTAGCTGTAAAACACGCTCGTCTAGCGCCGGCAAGCGCTTAGATGTCGTAATTACCGGCTGCTTTTCTGGGTCGAACCCCGGTACAACAAGACGTCGTGTACCTGATCGGGAGGACTGTTCGTTACGCGACATGATTCCCAAACAATTAAAGGCACCTCTCGGGTGCCTTTAGCTTGTACTGTCAGAGGGTATTTTTAAGCCTTAGCTAGCTTATCGCCCCGACGAACCTGCTTTTCTTTGATACGAGCGGCCTTACCCGAGCGGCTACGCAGGTAATAAAGTTTAGCACGTCGTACGGCACCGCGGCGTTTTACCTCGATGGAAGCAATTTGCGGAGAATAAAGTTGAAATGTGCGCTCGACGGCTTCGCCGGAAGAAATTTTACGCACAATGAAAGACGAATTTAAACCACGGTTGCGTTTTGCAATAACAACGCCTTCGTAGGCCTGAACACGACTACGCGTGCCTTCGACAACGTTAACGTTAACGTTAACCGTATCGCCAGGTTCAAACCGCACAGGCTCTTTGCCTTGGGTTAAACGAGCGATTTCTTCTTGCTCGAGTATAGAAATGAGGTTCATAGTGGCTCCGAACTCATCGTGGATAGGCAAACTGTTTTGCAAAGCTATTTTAAAAATTGCTAAAGGCTTCGCAATAAACCATGAAGCCCAAGCCTTAAAACAAGCTAAATTTTTGCGGCCTACCAGAGGATGAAGGTTAAGTAAGCCAAAAATTATATACCGCAATGCAAAAAATTAAAAGCCAATAGCCGCCCCTAACCACATTAAGCTGGGAATACTAGCTGCCCAAAGAGCGACCACAATAATATCGCCAACCATGGCGCGCACATGTGGTTTTTGCCAGAAACGAAAATTGGGCAAAGACAAATAAGAAACAGGGCTAAAAAAACGTTGTAATGTGCTCATGAGGCTTTCCGAAAAAACAAAATAAATAAGGCAAACCACAGGCACTGTTTATTAAAACAGCGCATAAGCACTACTGTATAAAAACACAGGCATCTTGGCAAGTAGTTTTAGTAGCACTTGTAAGTGTCAGGTTTTAGCCACAGTCAACAACAACATTCGCAAAATTAAAACGCCAGGCTCTGGTTGAATCCAAACATACTCGGGCCTCATCACTACTACGCAAGCATGGGTTTTGCGCCCATAAAAAAACCGCTCTGTGACTGCTTAACAGAGCGGTTTCAGTAAACGGGGTACCCCCCGGTTACAAGCAATTACTACAGTGCATTCGTTAATTCAGGTACAGCCTCGAATAAATCGGCAACTAAGCCGTAATCGGCAACACCGAAAATTGGCGCTTCTGGATCTTTATTAATGGCCACAATGACCTTGGAATCTTTCATGCCGGCTAAATGCTGGATTGCACCCGAAAGACCAACAGCGATATAAAGCTGTGGAGCAACAATTTTACCGGTTTGACCAACTTGCCAATCGTTAGGGGCATAGCCTGCGTCGACCGCAGCACGCGAAGCACCAATAGCTGCGCCAAGCTTATCGGCCAGTGCCTCGAGCAACTGGAAGTTTTCGGCACTGCCCAAGCCACGGCCACCCGAGACAACAACAGTTGCCGCAGCCAGCTCGGGACGATCAGATTCGGCAACTTCACGGCCAACAAACGACGACAAACCAGAATCGCTAACGGCATCGACTGCCTCAATAGCGGCTGAACCGCCTTCGGCGGACACGGGATCGAAAGCAGTTGCTCGTACCGTAATGACCTTGGTGGGGTCAATTGACTGCACAGTCTCGATTGCGTTACCAGCGTAAATTGGTCGCTGGAAGGTATCGGGAGAATCGATAGCAATAATGTCAGATACTTGTGCCACATCGAGTTTGGCAGCAACACGTGGCGCAACGTTTTTACCACTAGCCGTTGCTGCAAACAGAATATGGCTGTAATTTTCGGCTAGCGCTAAAACTTGCGCAGCCGAATTTTCGGCTAAATCGTTGGCTAAATCGGCGGCCTCGGCCTTAAGAACCTTGGTAACGCCTTCGGCTTGTGCAGCGGCTTCGGCCAAGCTTTGCACATCGTCGCCCATTACCAACACGTGGATTTCGTCGCCCAGTTGTTTGGCTGCCGCTAACGTATTAAACGTTGCGCCACGTAATTGACCTTCGTTATGTTCTGCAATAACAAGCGTTGCCATAGTTAAACCACCTTTGCTTCATTTTTGAGTTTGTCGACAAGGGTTGCGACATCGGGCACGGTTACTCCAGCCTCTCGTACGGGCGGCTCGGTAACTTTTAGCGTTTTAAGCCGTGGCGTGATATCGACGCCAAGATCGCTTGGAGAGACGCTTTCTACCGGTTTTTTCTTGGCCCTCATGATGTTGGGCAAGGTAACGTAACGAGGTTCGTTAAGACGTAAATCGGTAGTGATAATAGCGGGTAACTTAATTTTGACGGTTTCTAAACCCCCATCGACCTCGCGGGTGACCGTTGCTTCGCCGTCGTTAATGTCGACCTTGCTGGCAAACGTCGCTTGCGGCCAATCGAGTAAAGCCGCCAGCATTTGGCCGGTTTGGTTAGCGTCATCGTCGATGGCTTGCTTACCAAGAATAACTAACTGCGGCTGCTCTTTATCGACCAAAGCCTTCAATAATTTGGCGACAGCTAATGGCTGCAGGGTTTCGTCAGTTTCTACTAAAACAGAGCGATCGGCACCAATGGCCATAGCCGTGCGCAAAGTTTCTTGGCACTGAACGGGCCCACAAGAAACAGCAACCACTTCCGATGCCACAGAATTTTCTTTAAGACGAATCGCCTCTTCGACAGCAATTTCGTCGAAAGGGTTCATGGACATTTTGACGTTTGCCGTATCAACACCTGTTTGATCCGACTTAACGCGCACTTTAACGTTAAAGTCTACGACACGCTTGACGGGTACGAGCACCTTCATCGAGCACTTCCTCCAGTAATAAAAACTGCTCTGTTTTAACTGCAAACAACACGCAGACAAAACAACCAATAAATTTTAGGCTAACTTGCCCGGCTGCTACCCGTAGGCAAACACCCAAAAACTTCGAGTTAACAGCCCATTTTACTCTGTTCGCAACGTTATCTGGCTAACGAACGTATATGTGCTGCCACGCTACGCCCGAGAGCTGACAAAGTGTAACCACCCTCGAGAAAGCTGACGACCCGCCCCCCTGCCGTTCGATCGGCGATGTTTAACAGCTGATCGCTAATCCAGGCGTAGTCGTCTTCGAGCAAATTCAGCTGGGCCAAGCCATCGTCGGCATGGGCGTCAAAGCCAGCCGAAATAAAAAACATTTCGGGCTGATACGCTTCTAGGCGTGGCAGCCAATAGTCGGAAACGACCTTCCTTGCGTCTTCACCAGAACTATTTGGCTGCAGGGCTATGTTTAACATGTTTTTTTGATTATTTATAGCGTGTACACCAGGATAAAGCGGAAACTGAAAAAAACTACACATTAAAATGTTTTCGTTATCTTTAAAGATCTCCTCTGTTCCATTGCCATGATGCACATCGAAGTCGATTACTGCAATACGCTTCAGCTTATATTTTTCGAGTGTGTACGCTACAGTTACGGCTAGATTGTTAAAAATACAAAAGCCCATAGCGCGGTCAGAGCAAGCATGATGGCCGGGTGGACGCACAGAACAAAACGCTTTATTAGCCTCGCCGGCCATAATAAGATCGACCGCTGTTAAACCCGCTCCGGCTGCAGCCCGTGCCGCCAATAAACTATGAGGATTCATAACCGTATCGGCGTCAAGAGCGCAATAACCCTCGGTAGGTGACGCCGCTAGAATTTCGGCAAGATATTGTGTTGTATGCACGCGTAACAAATCGTCATCGGTCGCAAGCCTTGCCTCTTTTTCTTGTAATAATGGCAACAGGCCAGCTTTGTCGAGTGCTGCTGTAATTGCATCGAGGCGATCAGGAGATTCGGGGTGCCCCGCCCCCATTTCGTGCAAGCGATAAGCCGGATGAGTAATATATAAAGTTTGCATAAGGAGAATTATGTTCAAAGCCGCCCGCATTATGCAAGCCGCCATGGTTTTAACCTTAGCTGGCTGCGCAAGCAAGCCCAATATTAGCGCGCCTTTAGATAATGCTCAGTTAGCGCCATTGGCTGCTAATCAAGAACAGGCTTTAAAAACAGCCGACACAAGCCCCCAATCGCCACAACAAACACGCCAAACACGCGAAACACGCGAAAAAAGGCGCATTAGTGTTCCGATCATTCAGGGCTCGTTTGTTAATGCCGACGGCAAACTGAATCCGGACATTTTACAGTTTGCGCAATTCGTCTCAGAATCGCGTTCAATACCACTAGACCATGTTGTGGCACTGCTTTCAGAAGCCCAAGAAAACTCAAAAGTTCAGCAATTAATGCGCCCATCCAAGCAACGGATTCGCCGCAGCTGGCCAACTTACCGCAAGCGCTTTGTCGACCCTATTCGCATTGATGCGGGGCTTAATTTTTGGCAAGAGCACGCCAACCATTTACAAAAAACGGCAGAGCGTTATGGCGTACCTGAAGAGGTCATCGTAGCGATTATAGGGGTCGAAACCATTTATGGCCGTTATATGGGCGACTTTCGAGTATTGGATGCCATCAGTACACTTGCCTTTCGCTATCCCGATGCCTCGCGCTCCGATCGTATCGCCCTTTTTCGCGATCAACTCGCCGACTTAATCGAACTTGACTATAAAAACGCTCTCGATGCCCGCACCGCTTATGGATCTTATGCCGGGGCAATGGGTTTGCCGCAGTTTATGCCGGGCAGCCTGCTACGTTACGCCGTTGATGGCAGTGGCGACGGCAAAATCGACCTCCAAAATAATGCTCAAGATGCGATTAGCTCGGTAGCGAATTTCTTAATCGAACATGGTTGGCAGCCGGGTCTACCGATATTTGCCCCGGTTTTAGTTAACGACAACGTCGCCCAGTTAGTTGATGGCGGCCTATCGCCGACGCTCGACTGGGAAACGCTTAAACAAGCTGGGGTACAAGAGCAAACTTCTACTAGACCCGCAAGCTGGAAATATGAAAGAATGGGTATTGTTGATTTACTTGACGAACCTCGGCAACAAGCCGAATACCGTGTTGGCACGCCCAACTTTTTCGCCATCACGCACTATAACCGTAGTTATTTTTATGCTAGCGCGGTGGCCGAACTTGCAGAAGCGCTTGCCAAGCGAATGAAAACCGTATCTATTTCATGCCAGCAACCCCAGCAACCGACCCAGCGCCAAACCGGCACGCTAGCAATGGTCTCGATCAGCTAAGTGCCGGCTTACTAGCCACATCGGCCTATTTATCGCCCAAATACTTTTACGACTCACTGGGCTCTAAATTATTCGAGGCCATTTGCTTATTGCCCGAATACTATTTAACCCGTCTCGAACAACAACTACTTAAGCACCATGCTAACGACATCGCCCAGCAATTGGGCAGCGACGCTAGTTTAATCGACCTGGGTGCAGGCAATTGCAAAAAAGCAGGCAAGCTGCTTTCTAGCCTGAAAGCCGCACACTATGTGCCTATTGATATCTCTGGGCCGTTTCTGCAACAAGCGGCTGCCGATATCCAGCAGCAATTTCCGGATACCCAAGTTAGCCCCCTAGAACACGACTTATCTCAACCGCTTAGCTTGCCGGAGTTTTTACCTCAAGAACGACGTGTTTATTTTTACGCAGGTTCTTCAATTGGTAATTTATCGCCTAGCAAAGCCGTACTGTTTTTGCGGCAATTACGTCAACATCAACCCCAATGCACGCTTTTACTTGGGGTCGACCTCATAAAAGACGAGCAGATTTTATTAAATGCCTACAACGATTCTTTAGGTGTAACGGCAGCGTTTAATCGCAATGCGCTACAACATCTTAACCGACGCTATCAAACTAATTTTGATATCGACAACTGGCGTCATCTTGCTATCTATAACCAAGACAAACACCGCATCGAAATGCATTTGTCATCGTTGGTTGACCAAACAATCCAGTGGCCTAAAAAGCACAGTCGGCGCTTTCGTGCCGGGGAAACCATCCATACCGAAAATAGTTACAAATACAGTTTAAACAACCTTAAACACTTGTTGGCGGAGGCAAATTTCGAAATTTCGGCGACGTGGTCGGACCCCCAAAACTGGTTTGCCTTGGTTTGTGCGCAAGGCTAACAATTTGCGGCCATTTTTAAAACGGAGCTTTTTATGTCTGTGCTATCGATCGCTACTTCATTACAAACGCAATACCACGAAGTTAGAAGGCACACACTTAAACTTGTTGCCCCTTTATCGGCCGAAGACAGTTGTGTGCAATCGATGCCTATGGCCAGCCCAGCTAAATGGCATTTGGCACATACAAGCTGGTTTTTCGAAACTTTTGTTTTAGAGCGCTTTGAGCCGAACTTTAAACCCTGGAATAGCAGTTATCGCGTTCTGTTTAATTCGTATTATGAAGGCATAGGCGAGCAATACCCACGGCCTAAACGTGGCTTAATTACGCGTCCAAGCCTAGACGACGTTAAAGCTTATCGTGGCAACATCGATGAACGAATTGATACCGTACTCGAAAACAAAAGCTTGCTAAACGATAAGGCGGCAGACCAACTTATATTTTTGATTACTTTGGGCCTGAACCACGAACAACAGCACCAAGAACTTATCTTAAGCGATATCCAACATCTGTTTTGGCAAAACCCGTTGTTTCCGGCCTACCACAAACAGCCCGTCACTGCGTCTTCTAACGACACCCCAGTTAAGCCGTTAGAGTGGCTAAATTACGAAGAAACCCTCGCCCATATCGGATACTCTGGCGACAGCTTTCATTTCGATAACGAACAACCCCAACATCGAAGCTTTCTAGAAAGCTTCCAGCTTGCTAACCGTCTTGTTAGCAATGGCGAGTATCAAGAATTTATTAACGATGGTGCCTATCAAAACCCGGCGCTGTGGTTATCGGAGGGCTGGCATTGGTTACACAGCCGCCCACAAGCCATTGATAAACCACTGTACTGGAAAAAAACTAACGAAAAAGGATGGTGTACCTTCGATTTATCGGGTCTAGAAGCACTAAACCCAAACGCACCTGTGCGCCATATTTCGTATTACGAAGCAGACGCCTACGCACGTTGGGCCGGCGCTCGCTTACCAACTGAAGCCGAGTGGGAATATGCCGCTAAACAAGCCCTTGAAAAAAGCCAACAGGCCGATGCCCAACCTTCTTTAGTGCAGTTGTTTGACCAAGCTTGGCAATGGACCTCAAGCAGCTATGCGCCCTACCCAGGCTTTAAACCCGCTGACGGCGCCATCGGCGAATATAACGGCAAATTTATGGTTAACCAATACGTTTTAAGAGGCGGCTCGAGCATTACGCCAAAAGGGCATAGCCGACCAAGCTATCGTAATTTCTTTCCGGCCGACACGCACTGGCAATATACAGGGATTCGGCTAGCACGAAGCCAATAACAAGCCCAAGCCTGCTAACGTCGATAAACCTTAGTACTTATTTATTTGATAGCGCGGCTAGCAGGTAAATCGAACTGAGCTAACCGCGCTAGCCTTAGCACTTTGCTAAACAAGTTTTACAAAACAAAAATAAACCAAGCTGGCCCAAATTGGGCGAATACCAAGCTTTAAGCGGGCGGATTAAACACCCCAGTTGATAAATAACGGTCGCCCCGATCGCAAACCACGAACACAATCGTTGCGTTGTTAGCACGCTTGGCTACGCGCAAGGCCGCTACCAACGCACCAGCCGACGAGATACCGCCGAAAATGCCCTCTTCGGCTGCCAAGCGTCGTGCCATTTCTTCGGCCTCATCTTGGCCAATATATTCGAAACTATCAACGTGTTTAGCGTCGTAAATTTTTGGCAAATAGGCCTCTGGCCATTTACGGATGCCGGGTATTTGCGCGCCTTCGGCGGGTTGAGCACCCACCACTTCGACTTCAGGATTTTGACTGCGCAAGTATTGGCTAACACCCATAATCGTGCCTGTAGTGCCCATCGCGCTAACAAAATGCGTTACCTTGCCATTGGTTTGCTGCCAAATTTCGGGGCCAGTAGTATCGAGATGCGCTTGCGTATTATCGAAATTAGCAAACTGATCGAGTACCTTGCCTTTGCCCTCTTCTTGCATACGCAAGGCTAGATCGCGGGCATATTCCATACCACCTTGGTCGGCTGGCGTTAATATTAACTGAGCCCCATAGGCACTCATGGCGGCACGACGCTCGACCGATAAATTATCGGGCATAATTAAAACCATTTTATAACCACGAATTGCTGCCACCATGGCTAAAGCAATGCCCGTATTGCCGCTAGTAGCCTCGATAA
>DATGSD010000107.1:0-2491 GCA_035302965.1 Burkholderiaceae bacterium
TAAGGCCGTGTTCATCGAGCAATTCTTTGCGGGCTGGCCTAAGTAAAAAACTGACGTCGGCTTTGTGTTGATGTAAGTTCGCCCCAAATACAGCACCTACGGCACCCGCACCAACAATTAATATTTTCATCTAATACTCCGGGAAGCAATCACATTTACGCACAAAAAATGCCTGGCGCATTTTCGCATCCAGGCATTATGACCGACACAACGGCAGTGGTACAAACCCAGCAATTACCCGCCGCAGCCGCCGCAGCAATTACCATCTTCACCGTGAACAGGCTTTAAAGAATCGTAACCTGCCTCTTTAATGGCAGCCTGCATGCGTTTAATACTTGTTTGCGCCACATCGTAGGTAATTGTCGCTTTTTCATCACTCATTGAAATCGTTACTTCGGCAACCCCATCAAGCGATGAAATCACCTTGTCTAAAGTAGCGACACAATCGGAACCTTGTAAACCCAAAAGCTGCATGGTTTCGGTTTTTTGCGCTGAACGCCTCACGGTTTCTGCTTGCATAACATCCTCGCTGATTAGATCCGCCAAAAACGGCACATAAGCAGCCTTAATAAAGTTGAGCTGCAATAGATATATTTAATATGAATGTTTTGAGCAAAAAGTATAACAGCGGGTTTTCAAAACCTCGACAAGCCCTTACAAACCGTGCCGGAATAAGCGATCGAGCCTACATAAAACGGGCTTGTTAATTTTTGCAAATTAGGCGCCAAATACCCGTAAATAACCGTTTACGCTTTTTGCATCCCTTAACAAGCCGTATTGATTTCTATATACTGGGCGGCATGTTCCAAACCGAACAGCCTCCTCAACCCGGCTTTCTGCCGGAAATTTTCAACTCGCGTGGCAAGGCAAACAGTGCTCTTGTAGCTCGGCCTTACCAAAGCCCGCGTCAGCACCTGTCACCGGTTTACCCATTCGTAACAAAATTTTGTCCATTAGCCCTCTCTCTTTTTCGAGGGCCGATTTTTTTGGGTAAACCTCACGACTGCCAATCAAAAAACGCTTTTCAACAATGAGAACGACTCTTCATCCTCCGGTGTTCTTCACCGCTGCGGCTGTAATTTTGGCAACGGTTTTATTTGCCATCTTTGCACCTATTACCACTGAAAACCTGTTCAACCACACCCAAGCATGGATTTTAGATAAAGCCAGCTGGTTTTATATTTTGGTTGTGGCCTTAATTTTGCTAGCTGTCATCTTTGTTGCGGTTAGCCGTTACGGCGACATCAAACTTGGCCCAGATCATAGTCAGCCTGACTACAGAGACGTCACCTGGTTTGCCATGCTGTTTTCAGCCGGCATGGGTATTGGTCTGATGTTTTTTGGTGTGGCCGAACCAATTATGCATTTTATTAACCCACCGGTAGGCACCCCCGGCACCACCGAAGCAGCCAGTGAGGCGATGAAAATCACCTTCTTCCACTGGGGCTTACACGCTTGGGCTATTTACGCCGTCGTGGGCTTGGCACTTGCATTTTTTAGCTATCGGCACGACCTACCCCTTACCCTACGTTCGGCCTTATACCCCTTAATTGGTGACCGTATTTACGGCCCAATTGGCCATGCCGTCGATATTTTCGCCATTATCGGTACCCTATTTGGTATTGCCACGTCACTTGGTTTAGGGGTTGCACAAATTAATAGCGGTCTCAATCAACTATTTGGTCTGCCGGTTAGCATTCCAATACAAATTGTTTTAATCGCAATCGCCACTGGCCTCGCAACCATATCGGTAGCCAGTGGCCTTGATCGCGGGATTCGGATTTTATCGGAAACCAACTTAACACTAGCCGCACTTTTACTAATTTTTGTACTCGTGCTTGGGCCCACCGTGTTTATTTTGCAAACCTTTGTGCAAAACACGGGTGCTTATATTTCCAACCTAGTTGACGCCACCTTCAACCTTTATGCCTACGAACCCACCGATTGGCTGGGGGGTTGGACCTTATTCTACTGGGGTTGGTGGATTGCTTGGTCACCCTTTGTTGGCTTGTTTATTGCACGGATTTCACGCGGCCGCACCATTCGCGATTTTGTACGTGGCGTGTTGATGGTTCCTGCCGGTTTCACCCTCTTTTGGATGACAGTGTTTGGCGACAGCGCTATCCACTTTGTCTTGTTTGAGGGTGTTGATGAATTAACCTCAATTGTTCAAGCAGACAGTGCTTTAGCTCTATTTGCATTCCTAGACCTTCTGCCCCTTGCAAGCATCACATCGTTTGTAGCCATTGTCATGGTCGTGGTGTTTTTCGTTACCTCGGCTGACTCGGGTGCTTTGGTGGTCGACTTGTTAGCGTCTAGTGGGGCCGATAACTCGCCCGTCTGGCAACGTATTTTCTGGGCGACTTTATCGGGCCTTGTGGCTATCGCACTCTTATTGGCCAACGGTTTAGAAGCGCTGCAAACAGCTACTATTGCTAGCGCCCTGCCTTTCTCAATTATTTTATTTATTGCGATTTGGGGTTTATTTAAA
>DATGSD010000108.1:0-4927 GCA_035302965.1 Burkholderiaceae bacterium
GTACAAATGCCCCTAAGTGGCCAAGCAAAAATACGTTGTGGTTCTGAAACCTTGCTTTCTACACCAAAAAAGGCCTCGGTGATTACCCCTTCTTTGCCCTTGCACATGCGTTGGCAAGAAGAAAACGACCAAATAATAGTACGAATCGAGCGGCAAGCACTTGAAGACGCCTGCAGCGCCCAACTTGGTTATGCCTTGCAAAAGCCGCTCGAATATCAACTAGCCATGCCTCTTGACACACGCCAAGGGCTTGCCTGGTTACAGCTGGTTGGTTTTTTGAGTAATAGTTTATTTGCTAAAGAAGCCTTAAAAAACCCAATAATAACTACGCAAATTGAACAACTTGTTATAGCCAGCTTACTTAATAACCATCCCCACAACTTTTCTGATGCAATATCAGAGCGGCCTCGCAAACCTGCACGACGCTACTTACGCGAAGCCGAAGAGTACCTACGGGCCCATTGCAAGCAGCCCATAACACTGGCAACACTAGCCAACCATGTAAACATTAGTACACGAAGCTTGCATTACGGTTTCAAAGAGCACTTTGGGATTGGGCCAATGGCCTATTTAAAGCTCGTTCGTTTACAAGCCATACGCGAGCGCTTACTACAAGCACAAGCGCAACACGAAACGCTTAGCATTACCCAACTGGCGCTCGATTGGGGGTTTGCTCATTTAGGGCGTTTTTCCGAAGACTACCGCAAACAATTTGGCGAAACCCCCAGCCAAACACTAAAACAAACCCCAATCGCTTAAGCTAGCAAGGCCTAAATAATTAATTTATAAAGCCGAAGCCTGCTTGGGGGCCTGATCGTTACTGGCATCTTGAACGCCCTTAGACGCTTCAAGTGCCGCTTTGCGCTGATGTAAAATTCGGTACACTTTTTTGTAATCACGGGCATTAGTGGGCAAAAGCCACTGTTTAAACCGTGTTAACGCGCTAACGTTGGTTCCCATCTCGTCAAGCATCTCATCGATGTTATGCATAGAAAACGGAATGATATTGGTTCCGCGAGCGTGGTTACCTTCGGTGCGCGCCTCCATCCAGCGCAAACGCTTTTTAATGTGTTCGCGCTGCGCTTCAAGCGGCGGAAGCGATAAACCACCCATTAGGTGATTAGCTATCCATAAGGCAGCAACCTCGGCACTTAATGGGCTATAAAAAGACGAGTTATAACCGCAAAAATAAAGGCGCGGCACAGTTAATGGCAGAATTTGGCGATACAAAACAAAATTGCCACGCTCATCGGTAATTTGGGTTTGCAATTCTTCTGATAAAAACGGTACCTCTTGACGAAAACCCGTGCCACAAATAACAAGGTCGGCGTCGACGGTACTACCATCGGAAAGCTCGGCTATGGGTCGGCCATTTGCGGCGCCTAAACGGACGATTTCAGTATCGCGTAATATTTCGGTTTCGCCGCGTCGTGCTTGTGCATAAAGCTCGTCGGTTGACAAACTTACTGTACTACGCGCAATGCGTTCGAACGAGCCTTCGGGTACCAAACCTAAATCGGCCAACTTTAATTGCCGTGTGGCGACACTTTGTAAACTGCCAATCATGCTGTTACGGATACCGCGACCAGGCCCGTGTAAAAAACGCTCGAAACCCTTTAATTCGATATAGGGAAACAAGCCCTCGCCTAAGCGCGTGAGCATCAAGTACTTATAGTTAAGTACGTTCATGATTTTGCGGGGCATCTTCCAAATCAGTTCGCGCGCAATAACTTTCGTAGAAGCGGCCACCTTACCTACTTGGGCAGCAACATCACACGACGACTTACCGTAACCAACAACTAATACTTGTTTGTTACGCGCTTCTTCTAAATCGTTAAATTGCGAGGTTGCACAAATTCGGCCGCCAGCGGCTTCAAACTCTTCTCGGCCCGGATAAGGCGGAATAAACGGGATAGAGAAAATTCCGTTGGCTATTAGCAAATAATCAAAACGTTGGGTTTGAGCACCCGCGGCTTGATCGGTTTTAGTAGTAGACTGCGTTGTAACCGTCCACCCGTCTTCACCATCGGGTTCGGCAGAAATGACCTCGGTATTTAAATGGATATACGGATCAAGCTTGAAGTGGCGAACATAATCTTCGAGGTAGTTTTGAACTTGCTCGCCCGATGGCCATTCGGGATACGATTTAGGCATCGGAAAATCGGATAAATAATAAGTGTCTTTATTATTTTGTGTGCGTAAACCTGGATAGCGGCGGGTTGCACTCCAAACCCCGCCAACATCGGGGGCTTTTTCAAAAACGGTTACTTGATGACCAAATTCGCTTAGCACTTTGGCTGAAGCAAGGCCAGCAAAGCCCGCACCAACAATTGCGATATTCATGTGTTGTCTCCTTTTATTTATGTGGCATTTAGCCATAAACGCTTCAATAAATTGCGTTATTCGACCAGCCTTGGGATGGCAGGAACAGCCTGCTCGGGACCCATAGCGCTATAACCACCGTCAATCGCTAAGTCGGTGCCGGTAATAAACGAAGCATTATCGGAACATAAAAACAAAACACCTTGTGCGATTTCACTAGGATCACCAACCCGACCAAGCAGGTGGTAATCGGCTGCCACAGCATCGGTTTTTTCGCGGTTACCTTCGGTAAGCTCATCCATAATGCGCGACCACGTCCAGCCGGGCGAGACTGAATTAACGCGGATTTTATCGGCAGCCAAATCCATTGCCATATTGCGACTAAGCTGTAATATGGCGGCTTTACTTACCGGATAAAGCCAGCGCCCAGTTTGCGCAACTTTGGCACTGATGCTGCCAAAATTAACAATGGCGCCACCGCCGCGGCTTACCATATGCGGACGGCAAGCTTTCATCATCATTACCCCGCCAACCACATTGATGCCAAAGCTGGTCATCCAGTCGGCGCGCGACGAATCGATACCGTCATCGAGATAGCTGCAAGCTAGGTTAATGAGGAAATCGACCCCACCAAATGTATTGACGGTGGTTTCTACACAGGTATTTATTTGTTCATCAACGGCGATATCGCACGCTATAAATAAGGCGTTCTCGCCCAAAGCATCTGCTTGAGCCTGACCATTTTTTTCGTCGATATCGGCAATGACAACGCTGACTCCGGCCTGGTGCAGTGCTTTTGCCACCGCGGCACCAATAATGGTTGCACCGCCAGTAACAATAGCCACCTTGCCACTAAGCCCATTGAGTTGTGCAGGCGTCGCCTGAGCGACTTGTTCAGTTTGTGCCATTTTGTCTCCTTGGTTTTTGTAATGAAATGGTCGGTGCTGGCGCAGTGATTACTTGTGTTTATTACTTATCGCGCTAAAAGCGAGGGCAAAAACCCTTTCGACCGATTTATTTATTCATTATCAAGGGTTTACAGAAAGGCACTATCCGAAAAGTGAAAATCCCTATCCAAAAAAAGAAGGCCTTTAAAAAGGCCTTCTAAGAATAATTAAGGTAATTGCTGGGTTTTGCAGTTTAACCTACTGCGCTAGCACGCGAGGCACGACGCCGTTCATGCTCTTTAAGAAAGCGCTTACGAAGACGGATAGATTCGGGGGTTACTTCGACTAACTCGTCGTCGTTAATAAATTCGACTGCATATTCGAGAGTTAAATCGATAGGTGCAACTAAATCGACATGCTCATCTTTTAGAACCGTGCGCACGTTGGTCATTTTTTTCTCGCGAATCGGGTTAACGACCAAGTCATTGTCGCGGTTATTAATACCGATAATCATGCCCTCGTAAACCGGCTCGTTAGGGTGCACAAACATGCGTCCACGCTCTTGTAACTTCCACAAAGCGTAAGCAACTGCCACGCCATCGTCTTGACTAATTAAGACTCCGTTGCGGCGTTCGCCGAGATCTCCTTCGCGCATTACATCGTAAGAATCGAAAACATGGCTCATTAAGCCAGTACCACGTGTCATCGAGATAAATTCGTGCTGAAAGCCAATCAGACCACGAGCTGGAATGCGATACTCGAGACGGGTGCGCCCGTTGCCATCGATTTGCATATCGATTAGTTCGCCTTTGCGACGCCCTAATTCTTCCATGACTGCACCTTGGTGCTCGTCGTCAACATCGGCAGTTAATAGCTCGTAAGGTTCGTGTTTTACTCCATCGATTTCACGGATGAGCACTCGGGGGCGCGAAACAGCTAACTCGTAACCTTCACGGCGCATGTTCTCGATAAGAATCGTGAGGTGAAGTTCGCCACGGCCGCGCACTTCGAAAACCATGTCATCGTCGGTATCGTTAACCCGTAACGCCACATTCGACTTAAGCTCGAGTTGTAAACGGTCGCGTAACTGACGGCTAGTAACGTATTTACCTTCACGGCCGGCTAATGGCGACGTATTAACCATAAAATTCATGGTTAGAGTCGGCTCGTCGATGCTTAGCATGGGTAAGGCTTCTTGCACCTCAGTATCGGTAACAGTGCAGCCAATACCGATTTCGTCGAGGCCAGTGATTAGCACGATATCGCCTGCCACAGCCTCGTCAACCTGTTTCCGGTCGAGTCCTTGGAATTTTTGAACTTGATTAATACGCCCTTTCAGTGCCGAAGATTCGGGACCAAACTTAATAGCGACTTCTTGACCCGGGCGAATTCGGCCGCGGTTAATGCGCCCAATACCTATTTTACCTACGTAGCTGCTGTAATCGAGTGAGACGATTTGAAGTTGCAAAGGCCCGTCGGCATCGTCTTCGCGCTGCGGTACGTGTTGAATAATTGTTTCGAATAGCGGTGTTAAATCGCCGCTGCGGGCGGACCCGTCGAGACTGGCATAGCCCTCGAGGCCAGAAGCATACACGACGGGGAAATCGAGTTGCTCTTCGCTTGCACCCAGTTTATCGAACAAATCGAAGGTTGCATTGATAACATAATCGGGACGTGCGCCAGGCCGATCGATTTTATTAATCACAACAATAGGCTTT
>DATGSD010000109.1:0-3551 GCA_035302965.1 Burkholderiaceae bacterium
TATTGGGCTATTTGGCGTGGCGCTTTGTGCGCTCGCCCTATGGCTTGCATTTAATGGCCTCGCGCGACAACCCCGTAAAAGCCCTTTACTTAGGCGTAAAAGTTGGTGAAGTACGCACTTTAGCCTTTGTTATTTCAGCCGTTTATGGCGCCATTGGTGGCATGGTTATTGGTGTCATGACGGGCTTGGCCGACCCCGAACTGTCGTACTGGACGCATTCAGGCCACCTCGTCTTTATGGCCATTTTAGGCGGCTTCCAAAACTTTCTCGGGCCAGCCGTGGGTGCCTTCGTACTAACCTTTGTTCAAGACCAATTAATGTCAGAAACCCAGTACTGGCGATTCTACGTTGGTGCTGCACTAGCCATTATCGTCATTGTTTTACCTGGCGGTATTTTAGGGGGCTTAAGCCGCTTACGATTCAAATCAAAAAAGGAGGGGGGCCATGCACAAGCCGCACAACAACGCACAGCCTAAGCCCTTATTACAGGCGCAAAATATTTCGATGCAATATGGCGATTTTATCGCCCTTAGCGAAGTTAGCTTGCAAGTAGGCGGGCAAGAAATTGTCTCGATTGTTGGCCCAAACGGTGCAGGCAAAACAACCTTGGTTAATACCTTAACCGGTTTGTTTACCCCAACCACCGGCAAGGTATTGTTTTTAGGGCGCGATTTAGCCACCACGAATGTAGTGTCGTTATCAACCCTGGGTTTGGCTCGCTCGTTTCAGTTGGTCAATATTTTTCCCGATTTAACTGTGCGCGAAACCCTGTCGGTAGCCAGCTCGTCTCAGCAAGGTTTAGCGTGGCAGTTACTGCGCAATTTTCGCTCGTACGCTAAGCTAAATACCAACGTCGAAGAGGTGGCCAAGGCCTTTCAACTCGAATCGGTCCTCGACACCCAATCGTCATCGCTGCCACATGGCAAGCGCAAATTGCTTGACGTCGCTAGTGCCTTAACCCTGCGCCCCAAAATCTTGCTACTCGATGAACCCACGGCGGGCGTGGCCACTGCCGACAAATACCACATTATGGACACCTTGCTTGAAGCTGCTCGCAAAATGGGTGTTGAAGCCATTATGTTGGTTGAACACGATATGGACTTAGTCGCACGTTATTCGACCCGTATTGTGGCCATGCAAGCAGGCAAAAAAATTGCCGATTCGGGTGTAGCCGGGTTCTTCCAAAACGAAGAAGCCTTAGCCATTGTGGTAGGACAAACACGAAAGGACGAATTGCATGTCTCTTGAGCTTTCTAATGTTTCGGTAACCCTTATGGGAAACCAGGTGCTGCGCAATGTTTCGTTAAATGTTGCGCCTGGCGAACTCGTGTGTTTAGTGGGCCGCAACGGCGCCGGTAAAACTACCACCTTCCGCAGCATTATGCGCTACCTTAAGCTAGACAGTGGCGACATTCGCTGGAAATCGCAATCGCTTAAAAGCAATTCGACACACGAAATGGCCCACTTGGGCGTGGGCTACACCCCCGAGGGCAGCGATGTATTTGGCGATTTAACCGTCGAAGACAACATCGCCTTACCCACCTGGATTCGACAAACCCAACAAGCGCCCCAAGCTCGCATCGATGCGGCCTATCGAATTTTTCCGCAATTAAAGCGCTACTTGCATCGAGGTGGGCAGCAATTGTCGGGTGGTGAGCGCAAAATGGTCTCGATTGCGCGTGCCATAGCACTCGACCCCGAATTGCTGCTCTTAGATGAAGCCTTTGAAGGCTTATCGCCGGCCATTTTGCCAACTATTAGCGACGGTCTTAAAGCCATTTTGGCGCAAAACCGATCCATTCTTTTGGCCGAATCAAACTTCTACCACTTGCCCGATTTTGCTGACCGTATCTACGTAATAGAACGCGGCGAAATAGTCTTTCAGGGCACACCCCAAGAAGCCGAGCAACACCCCGAAACCATGCGCATTATTAAGGGTGCAGCATAAACTTCTTGTGCAACGAAAGGTTTGGCCTATTTATTAGGCCAAACCTAACGGAGTTTAGCAAATGATTGCCGTTATTTTTGAAGTTGTGCCACATCCAGAGCGCAAACAAGCGTATTTAGATATAGCTGCGCAGTTGCGGCCGCTACTCGACGACGTTGACGGTTTTATTTCGGTTGAACGCTTTCAAAGCTTAAGCGACCCAAGCCGCGTGTTATCGCTTTCGTTTTGGCGCGATGAAGCAGCGGTAGAGGCCTGGCGCAACACGGCATCGCACCGACACGCGCAAACCATGGCGCGCGACGGTATTTTTCTTGATTACCGTTTACGCATTGCCGAAGTTAGCCGCGATTACGGCATGAAAGAACGCGAACAAGCGCCCAGCGATAGCCGCGCCCAGCACGGCTAAGGCTGCAGTTTCAACCCACTAAAGCTTCATCAACCAGCTCAACCCAGTGGCGTACTTTTTTACCGTGGCTGCCGTTTAAATGAACTTGGCAGCCCACATTGGCGCTAACGATGGTGTCAGGGCGACTGGCCTCTAGGGTTTGCATTTTCTTGTCGCGCAGCTGGGTAGCCATCTCGGGCTGTAAAATGGTGTAAGAACCGGCTGCGCCGCAACACAGATGGCTGTCAGCCACAGGCTGCATTTGCGCACCCAGCTTTTGTAAGAGCGCTTCAACCTGGCCACCCAGTTTCTGCGCATGCTGCAAAGTGCAAGGACACTGAAAAGCCACTTTTTTATCAAGACTTTTTATTGTTTTTTGGCTCCAATTTTGTTGTGTCAACCATTCGACTAAATCGAGCGTGATTTCGCTAACGCGCTGGGCTTTTTGTGCATACGCTGGGTCATCAGCTAATAAATCGGCATATTCTTTTATAAAAGCACCGCAGCCGCTAGCGGTAACAACAAGTGCTTCTAGGCCGGCATCTAATTGATTGTTCCAGTAATCGATGTTTTTACGGGCACGATCCAAGCCGCTTTTTTTCTCGCCAAGATGGTATTCGTTAGCACCACAGCAGGCAACGTCAGTAGAATTAAGCGCCGAAACGCCGAAGTGGTCGAACACCCGAGTGGCAGCACGGTTGGTATTAGGGGTTAATACGGGCTGTACACAGCCATCTAGCAAGGCCACTTGGCGCGCATGCCGGCGGGCTGGTAAATGCCCTTGGGGTGTTTCAGTTTCTGGAATATGCTCGGCCAAGCGTTTAGATAAAACTGGCTTGGCCCATTGGCCCACACGCAGCAAACTAGCAAAAACGGTTCGCTGTGGCAGCAACTTTGCTAGCGTTTTACGCAAGACGCGTTCAGAAAAAGGCCGTGGCACGGCTTTATCGACGACTTCGCGGCCAATATCAAGTAATTTGCTGTACTCAACCCCCGACGGACAGGTGGTTTCACAATTGCGACAAGTTAAACACCGATCGAGGTGTAATTGCGTATTACGGCTAACGTCTTCGCCTTCGAGCACATTTTTCATCAGGTAAATGCGTCCGCGCGGCCCCTCGAGCTCGTCGCCCATAATTTGAAAAGTAGGGCAGGTGGCATTACAAAAACCACAATGCACACAGGCTCGCAACACTTGTTCGGCAACAGCTAGGCTTT
>DATGSD010000110.1:0-3795 GCA_035302965.1 Burkholderiaceae bacterium
TTAATGGCTGTGTAATCGGCAACAGCAACCTTGTCGGCCAAAAGGCTTTCACGCGTTGCGACATCTAGCTTTGTTTGGTCGACAAATAGTACGGCCTCATCTGGGCCAATTAATAAGTGGGCCAAAAAAACCGGGTTGTAGTCGACATCGGCACCTCGCAAATTAAGCAACCAGGCAATATCATCGAGCGACGAAACCAAATGCCAACGACATTGGCTATCGTGCATTTGCTGCCGAACCGCTGCCAGTTTGTCGGCCCGATCGCGACACGCAAATGCTATGTCATGTCGATAAATTGGTGCCTTTGGCAGTGGGGGCTGGTCGGGCCAAATATTGGCGACAAGATTATGCTCAGTTTGTAGCAGCAGCCCTTTTTCGTCGAAAATTGACTGCCAGTGCTTTTGCAAGCGCAGGCTTAACGTATTGCCGTCAACGCCTACTTTATCGCCGGAATCAAGATGCTGAGCCAACCACTGCGGATAATCGTCGGTATCGGGGTCGCCTAGCCGCATGGCCTGTATGCCGCTGCCCTGCAACTCGGCTTCAGCTTGCTCCCAGTAGCGACTATCGGCCCAAAGACCAGCAAAATTTGCGCAAACTACCAAGGTTCCGGCTGAGCCGGTAAAACCACTTAGCCATTGGCGCGCCTGCCAATGCTCGGGAAGGTATTCGGACAAATGCGGGTCGGACGTTAAGACTACGTAAGCGGCCAAACCAGCCTCAGCCATTGCTGAACGCAACTTTGCCAGGCGCTTCGCAAACACCGTTGATTTCATTTAGGCCTCCGACCTTTTCTGGCTAGGCAACGGTTTGAACTGCCGATACATCAAGCTTAGCTGCGGTTTTTTCTTGGATTTCTTCGAGGCTCACATCAGGTGCGACTTCGATCAGCTTTAAACCATTATCGCTAACTTCGAAGACTCCTAAATCGGTGATGATTAGGTCGACGACAGCAACGCCAGTAAGTGGCAAAGTGCACTCGGGTAATAATTTAAGCTCGGTTGTGCCGTCTTTTGTGCGGGCGACGTGATCCATAAGCACAACAACCCGACCAACACCCGAGACTAGATCCATGGCACCACCCATGCCTTTAATCATTTTGCCCGGGATCATCCAGTTAGCAAGGTCGCCTTTTTCGGAGACTTGCATGGCACCAAGAATGGCAAGGTCGACCTTACCGCCACGAATCATGGCAAATGATTCTGATGATGAGAAAAAGGCTGAGCCGGGCAACGTCGTAATAGTTTGTTTGCCGGCGTTAATAAGATCAGCATCAACTTCGTCTTCTCGTGGAAAAGGTCCGATGCCCAGCAAACCATTTTCGGACTGCAACCAAACCCTAACCCCTTCTGGTACATGGTTAGCCACCATGGTTGGCATACCAATTCCTAAATTAACGTAGTAACCGTCTTTGAGTTCTTGGGCAGCACGAGCTGCCATCTGATCGCGATTCCAAGCCATTTAATTTCCTTTTAATCGTTCGTTCGTACAGTGCGCTGTTCGATGCGCTTTTCGGGCTGCTTGTTAACGACAATACGTTGCACAAAAACCCCTGGTAAATGCACGTGTTCGGGGTCGAGTTCGCCAATATCGACCAATTCTTCGACTTCGACAATAGTTACCTTACCGGCCATCGCGACATCGGGAT
Organism: Burkholderiaceae bacterium; assembly: GCA_035302965.1. GTDB lineage: Bacteria > Pseudomonadota > Gammaproteobacteria > Burkholderiales > Burkholderiaceae_B > DATGSD01. Next base: position 1,649 of record DATGSD010000110.1, read on the forward strand.
TAAAATTTCGGGCGGTTTTGCGAAAGACCAGGTTGCCACTACGATCGGCTTTATAGGCTTTTACTAAAGAGACGTCGGGCGCGATTGAGCGCTCGAGGATGTAGTTGCGGCCATCGAATTCGCGCTCTTCTTTACCCTCAGCCACCATGGTACCAACACCGGTAGCCGTGAAAAAGGCCGGTATGCCAGCCCCAGCGGCTCGCAATTTTTCGGCCAGCGTTCCTTGGGGGGTAAATTCGAGCTCGAGCTCGCCGGCTAAGTATTGACGTTCAAATTCTTTATTCTCGCCAACATAAGAGGCAATCATTTTTTTGATTTGACGTGTAGTTAGTAAAAGACCAAGACCAAAATCGTCGACACCAGCGTTATTGCTGACACAGGTTAAATCTTTAACACCCGATTCGCGCAAAGCCAGAATTAATGCCTCGGGAATGCCGCAAAGCCCAAACCCACCAACGCCAATTGTTTGTCCATCAGCTACAACGCCCTTAAGAGCTTCTGCAGCGCTTTCGTAAACCTTGCTCATCCCGATTAAGCCTCCAGAGAACAATAAAACGGTATTTAAAAATAAATGAGTAATTTAGATAAAAATCGTCGGGCAAAGAACAAATAACCGCAGCTTCAATACGATGCACTTATACGTGCTAACCCTAGCACTCTAAGGCTCTTTTAAGAAATAAGAATTTAAATTGCTAGCGTCTTATGAAGTTTTGCGTGCTTTGTTAGCCGTAAATGCCGCTGCATAAGCCGCTTTTTCAGCTTTTGTCCAGGCAACAGCCTCACCGGTTGCCACAGCCGCCTTAACCGAAATATTTTTACCCCGAGCATGTAGAACGTCAGGCTGATTAGCAGACACGACCAGGACATCGAACTCGAGGCTGCTACGTCCGAAACGTACGAATTCGAGTATTACACTAACCGTAGCCGGATAAAACAGCGGTTTTAAAAAATCGAAAGACGCATGCACAAGCACCGGAATTACATCGCTAGGAACCGTCATTCCGACTTGCTCAAACAATTGCGCTCGCGCCTCTTCTGCATATCGGAAATATACCGTGTTATTAACGTGAGCGACAGCGTCAAGGTCGCCCCAGCGCACGGGTAAATGGCACTCAAAAACGTCTCCGGGAACCGGAGCTTCCCGATTTTGGCAACTTTCAGACATAACACCAACAAAAATAAGTAAGCCAGTATTAACGGTAAGCCGACGGCCAGGCTGTTAAAAGCCGCAAGCCCGCCAAGAAGCCACACAGTATAGCAAGCAGCTAGCAACGACATTGGTCATAAGCCATTACAAAGTCTTACGTTTTCAGCTTATAAATGAATTAGACGTTTGCTGACAGAGTCTGTCTATAATAGAGAGTATTTCACACCAGACTACTGCCTGCTTAAAATGCGGCAAGCAGCCAACCCAATAAGCTATTAAACCTACGGAGATCTAATCAAATGGCCGAGCGCGAATCTATGGAATACGATGTCGTCATCGTAGGCGCAGGACCTGGCGGATTAGCATCAGCTATCCGGCTTAAACAACTAGCAACACAAAACGATCGCGAAATTTCAGTTTGTGTGCTTGAAAAAGGAGCCGAACCTGGGGCGCATATATTGTCCGGAGCCGTTATGGATCCGCGTGCTTTAACCGAACTCATCCCCGATTGGAAAGAAAAAGGCGCCCCTCTTACCGTAGCCGTCACCGAAGACCGTTTTTTGTTTCTCGGTAAAGAAAAAGCACGTAAAACGCCTAATTGGCTGTTGCCGTCGTGTTTTAAAAACGATGGTAACTACGTTGTGCGCCTTGGCTTTGTCACACGCTGGTTAGCCGAGCAAGCAGAAAGCTTAGGGGTTGATATTTTTCCGGGTTTTGCTGCGGTCGAAGTTTTGTACGACGAGCAAGGAGCCGTTAAAGGTGTCGTCACCGGCGATATGGGGGTTGCTCGCGATGGCAGCCACACCGCGAATTACCAACCAGGTATCGAATTACACGCCAAATACACTGTATTTGCCGAAGGCTCTCGCGGACAGCTTGGACGGCAACTAATCGAACACTTCAAACTCGATGAAGGGCGTAACCCTCAAAGCTACGCCATCGGTATTAAAGAGCTTTGGGAAGTCGATCCTGCCCAATCTCAGCCAGGCTTGGTTACCCA
>DATGSD010000111.1:0-3446 GCA_035302965.1 Burkholderiaceae bacterium
GTAACGCTTTTAACAATGCGCACCTTGCCGTCACCCTCGGTGATCTCGAGCTCGGTAATTCCGGATTCGGAAACCAGGTCAATTAAACTTTTGATTTTTCTGAGGTCCATACAGACTTTCCATGAAATAACACAGTAGCCGACAGCTTACAGTGACGCATTGTATTGTTAAAAATAAGATCGTGCGCTGCCATTAACTATTTTGCAAGGCATAGTTAAGCGCCGCTTGATAGCCATACACCCCCAAACCAGCGATTAGGCCGTGCGCCAATGGCGCCAAATAAGAATGGTGACGAAAGGTTTCGCGCTTATAAACATTAGACAGATGCACCTCGATAAACGGAATAGCCACAGCCGCTAAAGCGTCGCGAATGGCCACACTAGTATGCGTATAGGCAGCCGCGTTAATAATAATGAATTGCGTTTGATCAAGCCGTGCGGCTTGGATACGATCGATAAGCGCCCCTTCGGAATTGCTTTGGAAAAAATCGCAATGGGCACCTTGACGATTGGCCATTGCAAGAAGTTCGGCGTTAAGCATTTCGAGGGTTTGATCGCCATAAATTTCAGGCTCGCGCGTGCCAAGTAAATTTAAATTAGGCCCGTGCAGCACAAGAATACGTTTTATCATTGCGTTTTGCACTCTGTTAAACAAGAGCCTCGAGAGTAGCTTTTAGCTTTTCGGGTTTAACCTCTCCGAGGATGGCTTCGGCAAGCTTGCCGTTTTTATCGAGTACCAGTGTAAAGGGTAAGCCCCCTGTTTGGTTGCCCAAAGAACGCATAAGCGCGATTCCCTCGTGACCAACCAGCAGCAATGGGTAATCGACCTGCACCTTTTTTACAAAACGTTCGACGTTAACAGCCGTATCGACGGCCAGACCAATAAATGCGGTGCTAGAAAATTGATGATGAAGCGCATCGAGTTCGGGCATCTCTTTAACACAGGGCGGACACCAGGTTGCCCAAAAATTAACGACTAATGGCTGCCCTTGCCAACGCGACAGTGCTTGTTTTTGGCCGTTAAGATTTGGGTACGATAAGCCAAATAAAATATCGGCCTCGGAGCGACTGGTGGCACCTGCAAGCGAGCTGACAAATAGCCCGCTAAGTAGCCCACCTGAATAAGATAAGAAGTCTCGCCGTTTCATGACTTACTTAGGTACTTGCCCTAAATTAGCTAGTAGATCCAATTAATTTTACCATTGCAGCCAAATGGCCTTAATTGCGAGCAGCAAGGAAATTGTTTTTGGCTTGGCGCTTGCACTTACAATAGCGGCCAGGAGAATCTTTATGCATATACATATCCTGGGAATTTGCGGCACATTTATGGGCGGCTTAGCGCTTATTGCGCGCTCAGCTGGCCACAAGGTAACGGGTTGCGACGCTGGGGTGTACCCACCCATGAGCACCCAATTACACGAACAAGGCATCGAATTAATCGAAGGCTTCGATGCGTCACAAACGCAACTAAAGCCCGACCTTTACGTTATTGGCAACATTGTTAGCCGTGGTAACCCATTATTAGAAGCTATTCTTGACCAAGGCCTGCCCTATACCTCGGGGCCGCAATGGCTGGGCGACTACATCTTGAAGGGCCAACATGTGCTTGCCGTGGCTGGCACCCATGGCAAAACCACTGTTAGCTCGATGTTGGCCTGGATACTAACCGTTGCCGAAAAAAAACCCAACTTTTTAATTGGTGGCGTAGCACCAGGGCTGGGCGTATCGGCTCGGTATTCTGAAAGCAATAAGCTATTTGTTATAGAGGCCGACGAATACGACACCGCTTTTTTTGATAAGCGCTCAAAGTTCGTACACTATCGACCCCGTACGGCCATTTTAAACAACCTTGAGTTTGACCACGCCGATATTTTCCCCGATTTAGCGGCCATCGAAACCCAATTTCATCATCTTGTTCGCACCATTCCGGCAAACGGCTGCATTATTCGTCCAAGCCACGATGAAGCTCTCGATCGCACGCTAGCACGAGGGGTTTGGACCCCTATCGTAAGTATTGGCCCAGAAGGTCTTTGGCAAGCACGACCTGCAGCGTCAAATAGCAATCATTTCGACGTATGGCATAAGGGCGCTAAACTAGGCACAGTGCAATGGCATTTAACGGGCACTCACAACCAACACAATGCTCTAGCTGCCTTGGCTGCGGCAGCCCATGTTAATGTCGACCCACAAATTAGCATCGAAGCTCTCAGCCAGTTTGATGGTGTCAAACGACGCATGGAGTTGCGTGGCACAATCAACGACATTGCCGTTTACGACGACTTTGCCCACCACCCAACCGCCATCGCCACCACACTCGATGGCTTTCGTCGTCAGTATCCGCAACAACGAATTCTAGCTGTGCTCGAACCACGCTCTAACACAATGAAATTAGGGAGCATGTCGGCGCGCTTGCCTGAGGCCTTAAAAGCGGCCGACTATGTTTTTTGTTATTCCGAACAATCGGGCAAACATGCGCTCGAGTGGGATGCGGCTAGCGTATTAGCCCCTTTAGGCCAAAAAGCCAACAGCTTTACAAACTTCGACGCGCTGTTACACGCCATTACTGACGAAGCCCGCCCTGGTGACGCGATTATCGTTATGAGTAACGGTGGGTTTCAAAACATTCACAAGCGGCTGCTAGAAAATCTAGCAGCAACCAGAGAACGTTTATGATTCTGTACCTTCACGGCTTTCGTTCGTCGCCCCAATCGTTTAAAGCACAACTGCTAAGCCAAGCTTTTGCAGATAAAGGCGTGGCCGATCAATGGTTTTGCCCACAGCTACCAGCAAGCCCAGCGGCTACCTTAAAGCTTTGTAATCAGCTGATCGAAAAAAACTTGCTCGACCGTGGTTTGCAGCCAGCCCAAGAACTGGTTGTGATCGGCTCTTCACTTGGGGGCTATTATGCCGCTTGCCTGGCGGAGCAATGGCAATGCCGCGCTATTGTGCTAAACCCTGTGGTTAACGCAGCGCGCGACCTTGCCACCCAAGTTGGTAAACACAGCCGTTTTCACTCTGACGAGCCATTCGAGTTTTTACCAGAGCACGTTGACGAACTTGCTGCTATGGCACCACAACGGCCGCGCAACCCCAACCGCTATTTTTTGCTTGCAGCCACTGGCGACGAACTGCTCGATTGGAGAGAAATGGCCGATTGGTATGCCAATAGCCACGGTTTCATCATCCAAGGCAGCGATCATGGCCTTTCCGATTTCGAAACTTGGCTTCCTGATGTGGTTCAGTTTGCGCTCCAGCCTCAATTACCCACGTTTTTCCGTTCACTTTAAGCCACCGTCACGCTTATTCATCAATTTTTTGTGAACCGCTCTAAATAATTATGTATGTTCTCTTTGAAGACAGTGGCTCGTTCAAAGCCGAAAAAATCTTTTCTGAAGCTGAAGCAACCTTACAGGTAGAAGCGGCAAGCGGCCGGCGCAGCAAAATTAG
>DATGSD010000112.1:0-3013 GCA_035302965.1 Burkholderiaceae bacterium
TTACCCCAAGCAGAAACCTCGGGGCAAGAGAGCAAAACCAACAGCACAAATTAACACCGCTTCTGTAACAACCTTAAAAAGCGTTTTGGCTTGTTAGAAAGCGGGCAAAGCAAAGGTTACGACTTCTCGGTGTGTCACAAAGGAAAGCCATGAGTGGTGGTGTCGATCTAGAACAATTTTACGAGACATTTTTCGAAGAGGCGGCCGAGTTACTCGACGAAATGGAAGAGGCCTTGCTAGGCCTCGATACCGATCAACCCGATAACGACTTGCTTAATGGTATTTTCCGTGTGGCACACTCTATTAAGGGCGGAGCGGCAACTTTTGGCAGTTTTCCATATCTAGCGAATACCACTCATCGGCTCGAAAACATTCTAGATGCTTTGCGTCGCGACGAACTGCAGTTGCGCAAAGACATGATCGACCTATTTCTTGAAACCAAAGACGTTTTAAGCGAACAGTTAGCGGCGTATCGGGCCGGCGTAGAACCCAACGAAGCCGCTTATAACCACATTACTCATCAGCTCGAACAATTAGCTCACGAGCAAGAAGGGCAGCTACTTACCCGTTCAGGCAGTGGCGCTGGCCAGGCCGTTTCTCCCCAGCCTAACCCGTCCGATAAGCCCGAGGCCACAACTTCAAGCCCTCAAACACAAAGCTCCGATACCCAAGAAGCTTCTACTACCGAAAATACTAGCAATTTACGCATTCATTTAAGTGGTTTAAAAGCTAACGAAGTCGACGCCTTGCACGCCGAAATGGCCTTATTAGGCGATATTTTGCACTATGAAAAAAGCGAAAACCATTTAATTGTTTGGTTAACTACCACGGCAACTGCCGACGAACTCGAAGCTGTTGCTTGTTTTATCGTCAATCCCAACCAGGTTGTTGTCGATCAGCAGCCTGTGCCTGGCACCGCTGCATCGCTTAGTAATGGGCAAGAAACAACCGCGTCGGCCAGCAAGCAAGTATCCGCCGACAGCCCAGCACTGTCTTCAGGCGCTCAAGAAAGCCTTGGCGATACAAAACAAATAGCCACGCAACAGGTTGCAGCCAGCGCCGAGCAGCAAGCACCAGCACCCGAGCAACAGGCCGCGCAAAAAACCACTCAAAGTCAATCGCCTGCTGCGGGTCAACGCGAACCCTCTCGTGCGCAGCTTAGTAGTACAACGCTACGGGTTGGTGTCGACCGGGTCGATCAAATTATTAATTTGGTGGGCGAGCTAGTCATTACCCAAGCGATGTTGGCACAAACGGCTTCAACCCTCGACCCCGTCGAACACGATCGATTATTAAATGGCATCGAAATTCTCGAGCGTAACGCCCGCGATTTGCAAGAAACGGTTATGTCGATTCGTATGATGCCTATGGATTATGTCTTCCGACGTTTTCCGCGGGTCGTGCGCGAAAGCGCATCGCGCATGGGCAAAAAAATAAATTTAATCACCGAGGGCCAAGCGACTGAACTTGATAAAAGTTTAATCGAGCAAATTATCGACCCCTTAACCCATTTAGTCAGAAACAGTCTCGATCATGGCATCGAGCTGCCCGAAGAGCGCCTTGCGGCAGGCAAAGAAGAAACCGGCAAGCTAACTTTATCGGCTCAGCATAGTGGCGGGCATATTGTTATCGAAGTTATCGACGATGGAGCCGGCCTCGATCGAGACAAAATTTTGGCTAAAGCCATACAACAGGGGTTTGCGGTAAACGAAAATACACCCGACGACGAGTTGTGGCAATTAATTTTTGCACCAGGTTTTTCTACCGCTAAAGAAGTTACCGAGATTTCTGGCCGCGGTGTGGGTATGGATGTGGTTCGCCGTAATATTCAGGGCTTAGGTGGCCATATTCATTTAAGCTCGCAGGCGGGTAAAGGTACAACAACGCGCATTGTATTGCCGCTAACACTAGCTATCCTCGACGGCATGTCGGTGCAGTCGGGCTCCGAAGTATTTATTTTGCCGCTTGCGCATGTGAGCGAATCGCTACAACCCGAGGCCGACCAAATTAAGCGGCTGTCTGACACCGAAAAAGTGCTTCACGTGCGGGGCGAATATCTGCCACTGGTTAGCTTGCACGATGTCTTTCAAATTGACGGCGCTGAAACCGACCCAACAAAAGCCATTGCTGTCATTCTCGATGCCGAAGAAACCCGTTTTGCGCTCGTGGTTGACCAATTGGTGGGCCAACAACAGGTTGTGGTGAAAAACCTCGAGGCTAATTACCGCAAAGTGCCAGGTATTTCGGCTGCCACAATTTTAGGCGATGGCAGCGTGGCACTTATTGTTGATGTTTTTGCCCTTTTGCGCATGACACGAAAAACGGCCGCTGTTATTTAATCCGGAGAATTCCATGCAAAACCAACCCGATGCAACGCGTAACGAGTACTTAGTATTTACGTTGGCCGACCAAGAATATGGCATCGATATTCTTAAGGTTCAAGAAATTCGAGGTTACGACAACCAAGGGGTAACGCGTATCGCCAATGCACCTTCATTTATTCAAGGGGTTACCAATTTGCGTGGCACGATTGTGCCGATTGTCGATATGCGAATTAAATTTAATTTGCCCAATGTCGAATATACCCCTCAAACCGTGGTCATTATTCTTAATTTAGAAAGCCGCGTCGTTGGTGTCGTGGTCGATGGGGTTTCCGACGTATTAATGCTAAGCAAAGAGCAAATCAGCGAGGCGCCTCAATTTGGCTCGGCGTTTTCGACCGAGTTTTTAACTGGTATTGGCACGATTGACGAGCGCATGATTATTTTAGTGAACATCGAAAAACTAATGACTAGCGATGAAATGGCATTGGTTGAGAATGCCGCTTTAAGTTAAGCCGGCCGCCATGCTTAACAACGGTGTTCATCAACTTCAAACTTGGCTAGTTTATGCAGGTAAAAAACAAGAGGAGGCCAAATGAAGCGCCTAGCTTTTTTGTCTAATTTAAAGGTCAGAACCAGTTTGGTATTGGTTTTGTTGTTTTTTGTGCTAATGCTTGTTGTTGGCGCGGCCA